>JASJCX010000056.1 GCA_030065255.1 Calothrix sp. MO_167.B42
GTAGGAATATAAATTAAAGGGTAACGGGCACGCAGCAATAGTTTAAATTCTTCACGGAAGTTCATAAGTAGTTATTATTAATTGTTTAGTTCTTTTTTATAAGGAAGGCTAGCTGAAAACCCTTGAAGATTTGACTCGGAGCTGGGCAAAGAGACACATCTGTACTTCAGGCAAGGGATGAAAGCTGCCGGGAGGCGTTTACGCCTGAGTGGTTTGATGGTATTTTTAAATGTAACAGGTGAGGATAATTAACCTGTCTAAAAACCCGATGTTGCCTAACGGCTCAACGCTGCACCTTGACAATTGAAGATATGGGCTTGGAATTCCATAGTTTTAGTTCCTTCCCTGCGAACAGGTAAAATCTACATGAGGGCTAAACGAACAGTAATTGACTCAAGCAAAATTTGGAGTAATCCAACTAGTACTCCGCCAAGGGAACTATGCCAGGTTAATAATGAGAAGAAAAAGTTCTTTTCTCCCCACACTTCCCACACTCCCCACACTCCCCCTACCCAGCAAAGTTGGTGTGGTGGACTACTAGGGTAGGGCATACCCAAAGTTAACGCTTGAGGAGCCAGTGCGTTGGGCGGTAAGCCAGTGCGGTGGACGGTAAGCCATTGCGGTGGACGGGTTTTCCGGCATAAAGCAAATGGCGCAACCCGAAGGGGTTTCCACAGCATAAAGCAACTGGCGTGAGAGAACCACCTCACATGCTAGGTACCGCAAGGGGTCTAGTTTAAGTGGACTCGCTGAACCAAGAATCCCCTCGCCTTGAGGCAGGAGAGTGTCAAGCTTCCACTAATTTAATAAACCCCAACTTCTGATTTATAACAGATGCCAGCCTGTTTAAATCTTTGTATCACTTCTCCCAAGCAATCGCAATCTTTAATTAAGCTAACCCGTACATACCCCTCTCCTCCATCTCCAAATGCATTTCCAGGGGTCAATACTACACCGGTTTTCTGCAAAACATCGAGAACAAATTCTATGGAACTCATGCCAGGAGGGCATTTTATCCACAAGTACATTGTAGCTTTGGTTTTGGGTACATCCCAGCCTAATTGTGAGAATCCTTGAATGAGGAAATCGCGGCGAGTGCGGTAAAGTTCTTGGACTTGATGTAAATATTTATCCGGCATTTGTAAAGCTGCTTCCCCTGCAACTTGCAACACGGAAAACAAACCATAATCTAAATTGGTTTTGAGAGTCCCTAAACCCTTAATTATGTGGGAGTTACCAACCACAAATCCCACACGCCAGCCTGCCATATTATAGGTTTTGGAAAGGGTATGAAATTCCACACCTATGTCCTTTGCACCAGGTATTTCTAATAAGCTGGTGGGTTGATAACCATCAAAAGCCAACTCGGCATAACATAAGTCATGGACGAGGATAATTTCATGTTTGCGGGCAAAGGCAACAATGTCCTGGAAAAATTCCCTGGGAGCAGTAGCCGCAGTGGGGTTACTGGGGTAATTAAAATAGAGGATTTTTGCTTGTTCGGCAATGGTATCGGGAATGTCTTTTAAGTCAATTAGCCAGTTATTTTCTGGTTTGAGAATGATGTTATAGACTTTTCCCCCCGCTAGCATGGGGCCACGAAAATGGGCTGGATAAGCAGGAGAAGGCACTAACACAAAGTCACCAGGATTGACATAAGCCATTGCTAGATGAGTCAATCCTTCCTTAGAGCCGAGTAGGGGTAAAGCCTCCGTTTCTGGATTCAGTAATACATCATAACGGCGACGATACCAGTCTGTAATTCCCTGACGGAAGCTTGTGGTTCCTGCAAAGGGTGGATAACCGTGATTATTTGCATCTTGCAGAGCGGCGATGGCTGCGTCTACCACCGGTTTTGGTGTGGGGCCACCGGGATTACCCATGCCCAAATCAATCAAATCTTGCCCTTGTGCCAGTGCTTTGGCTTTCAGCTCATCTAAATGGGCAAACACATAGGTAGGTAGTGTTTTTATCCGTTCTGCTGGCTCTATCCAATCCAAACTCATTCTGTAACCTCTTCAGTTATTCCCCTAGTCGAAAGCCGATGTATGGAGTCTTTGGTTTCTATCGGTGCAGTGGTAGATACCATGGCCGCCATTAACTGTTCTAATGCCACATTAAATGGTAATCTGTGGATATCTGAATTAGGAGTTAAGGCAATTTCTGCTGCTGTTTGCAAGTCTTGGATTGTGATTTTACTTAATCCCAAATCAGCCAATGTTCTTGGTAATTCTATGTCTGCATAGAACTGTAATAACTGATTGCGGGCAGATGCGGCCAGTTGATTTTCTGCTACCATTTCCTCTAGGCGCAGCTGAACCAAAATACCATAAGCTACCTTTTCCCCGTGGATACTACCTTTACCGCAAATATGGGTTAAACCATTATGTACCGCATGGGCGGCAACGGTGCGACATTGGGCACCTCCGAGTCCCCCAATCACCCCAGCCAATAAAACCGTGGCATCCACCACCTCCCGCCAAGTTTCACTTCCTGGTTCTTTGAGGGCGATGGCTGCTTTTTGGAATAAAATATCTCGCAGTACCCTTGCTTGCTGTACTGCTGCCACAATTAGGGTTTGTTCCGAGCTGCCACTACTAACTGATGCTTCATACCATTTAGCGATCGCATCACCAATTCCTGCTACTAATGTATGTTGGGGGGCTGTTTTAATTAACTCGTAGTCGAGGATCAATAAATCAGGACAGCGAGATAAGCTAACATCGTAAAGAAAGGCACCCTCTGGGGAATATACATTAGATAATGCTGTCCAAGCTGCACAGGTAGCTGCGGACGTGGGGATAGTCACCACAGGTAACTTTAATTGATGTGCCAACAACTTGGCTGTATCTAATGCTTTTCCCCCACCCAAACCAATAATTACATCGGCTTGATGTTCCTTTGCTTGCTTGCACAGAGATTCTAAACTAGCTTCCGAGCAGTCTGCACCATAGCTAGCTAAGGATGCTTTTAAATTTTGGTGCTGTAAAATTGGTTGAAGATGGCTTTCACCGATGGTAAAAGTGCGATCGCCGGTTACAATTAAGGGGTTATTTCCCAAACTTGCGATTGCAGGTGCTGCTGACTGTAATACCCCAGAGCCTCGCAGGACTTGTGCGGGGGCAATTGCTAGGGGAAATAGGGAACTTGGAGCTTCAGTAGACAACTTTTTTGTAATTTTATTGTGCATATAAGTGATTTATTAACAGTATCATTTACAGCTATTTTGGAAAACTTTTACTAGGCTAAACTTTACAAGCACTAAATGACTTGTGATATTTCGGTAATTTGCCATCAACTGGATGTTTGACGCTCTGCACATCGCAAATTAATCATCTCCAATTTAGACTACCAATATTTACTTCCAGTTTTTTCAATTTGTGAAAATCTTTCAAATTATATTTTACATAAAAAAAATTAATTTTGTATAGTGAGACACAATAAAATTCTGGTGCGCTTGGCAACGGATGGTGGCAACGGATGTCATGTTTGTGGGTTGCTAGGTTTTGTCGCTTTTTGGATAACGAATGGTGGCAACGGATGTCGGGTTTGTGGGTTGCTAGATTTTGTCGCTTTTTGGATCACGGATGTCATATCTGTGGGAGGTTTGGGGAGTGATTTTTTGGATACTTAGCTAGAAATCCTACTCAAATTTTTGTTCACCCGAATGTGTCAATAAGGTAAGACTACTCAGTAAAATGAGTGTATTTGCAATTAAAATACCCAGGTCATTTAACTTTATGTTCACTCCCGCTGATTTTTTGCAGTACACCCAATGGTCAGGAATTGCTACCTTGGTAGTTGCGGTTCTGACTGTGTTATCTTTTATCCTGAAATGGGCGCTTCGCTTTCGGCTTGTAGGTGCAACAGGTTTTATGGCAGTGCTGACTTTTGGATTGTTTTCCCTTTCCCTCGCACCTTTAACTCGTACCGTAATTCCCGGTGCAGTTAAGTATTCTTTAATATACGATAATGGGGCAACACAAACTGTAATTGCCGTTCCCAACCAAATTACTTCATCACAATTAGAAGCAACTTTGCGCCAAGCAGCTAGTAACATATATTCTGCGGGTCGTTCCAGTATCAGGGGAGAATCTCAGTTAACTATTCGTGCTCGTACCGTTCTTCATCCAGAGCCAGGGCTTTCCATACCATTTTACCTGGGACAAGTCAAGCGATCGCTTGCTAATCGTGAGGATGCTCAAATGAATATCGAAATATATGAAGACAAGTTAGCTCAACTCTCTACTGCTAATAGTTAAGACGTTTTTGTTGTTGACAGTTGACGGTTGATGGTTGACAGTTGACGGTTAAACTAACCTCCTTCACTCCCCCTGTCCCCTGTCCCCTGTCACCGATTTATTAAGGGAGAGGGGTAACCTCAGGCGGGATGAGGTTTTATATTTAATTTTACCTAGTAACTTAAAATCAATCCTCCATCAAACCGGCTAATGTGGTGAGTAAAATTTGGTTTTGCTCATCTTTACCGACGGTAATTCTTAACTTATCTGCTAATCCGGGTTGTTTGAAATAACGTACTAAAATACCTTTTGCTTTTAAACCCAAATATAATGCTTCTGCATCGGCTGTTTGTGGTTGAACTAAGAGGAAATTTGCCTGGGATTTCCAAACCTTAAACCCTAATTCTTCTAAGTTCTGAGCTAACTGGACACGGGAAACCTTCACCTGGCGAGCACATTCATTTTTATACTCTTGATCGAGCATGGCCGCAGTTCCAACCGCACAAGCGATGGCATCAATGTTATAACTATCTTTAACTTTAAACAAGCCTGATAATAATTGGGGATTGGCAATGCCAAAACCTAAACGCAAACCAGCTAAGGAATATCCCTTAGATAGGGTGCGTAAAATCATCACATTGGGGAATTCTTTGACTAGGGGTAATGCGCTTGATTGTGCAAAATCAACGTAGGCTTCGTCAATCAATAAAACACCAGATAGCTGTGTTGCTAATTGACGTAAATCATTGATGGGAACTAGGTGTCCTGATGGACTATTGGGGGAAGCAATAAATGTGACTGCACCCTGAGCGTTAATTAGTGGTTCGATTGGTAAGGAAAAATCATCATTGTAGGATATTTCTACCACCTGAGTTGGTTGGATTTCCGCAAGGGTTCGATATAGAACGTAAGTAGGTGTGGGATAAACTATTTTGCTGGTATTATCAGTACAAGCACGGATAATTACATTTAAAATTTCATCGCTACCATTGCCGACAATTACCCAATCGTGGGGAATATCGAATACTTGACTCACACTGTGACGGAAATCATCTCCATAGGGATTGGGATAGCGTCGCAACCACTCACCATCCAATGTGCGTAATACCTCCATCGCCTTTGGTGAAGGGGGATAGGGATTTTCGTTGGTATTGAGTTTAATAATTTTGGTTCCTGGTTTTGGTTGTTCCCCTGGAGTATATCCAGTCATAGCATCAACGCTAGGGCGGAAGTAGGAAGAGGTCATTTCAGTTATCAGTTATCAGTTATCAGTTATCAGTCATAATAATTTTGGATTTTGGATTGACTGATAACTGAAATGGTCCCATATCTAAAACTTGGGGTCAATCCAAAATAATGATAGTCAGCTTGGTTCCTCTTTGGATATTACTTGATTACCAAACAGTATCTGGCAAACCTCACCCTGTCCTGACGGACATCCCTCTCCTTATTAAGGAGAGGGAAAGAAAAAGCGAGGGTGAGATGATTCTTTCGTGAATTAAAGAAATGTGTGTACAGGGTAAATTTAATCAGGAGAGAGGCTAGAGGTGAGGTTCACTCTTGCATTTTTGAGGTTCAGTCTTGCATTTTTAATTACTCCTACCTACTTATAATAATTACGGGGTTTCACACAGGGTAAAAGTAGTGAAAAAGCTGAAGCAGGTACGGGAATCTTTAACCAAAGAGTTGGGGACAGTGGTGGAATTAGGAGCAGAAACCCCCAAAGCCAGTTTAGAATTGGCAATGGCTCTCGGTTGGTTAAATCCTGCTTTTACCCCCGTTGCAGTCGGGTTATCTTTTGTAGGATTAACGAAAAAGGGACTGGAACTGTATCGCAAAGTCAATAAAAAAGAGCCAGATATAGAAGAGTGGGTAGGAATAGCTTTTCCCCTGGCTTATGTGGAAAGTTTTGATACTTTGGTGCAGAAGAATGATTGGTTAAGGGAAAACATTGGTGCTGGGGTATCAGGCCAAGAAATCAAGCAACAATTTGATAAGTTGGGAGAAATTCAATTAGATCGAGAAGTAGCTCAAAAGGCTTTAACATATTTCCCAGAATCATTGTTAGGTCGTGCCTTAAATCAGCAATTATCTACTTACCTAGAGCAAGTGGGAGTTGATAAACAGACAATTCCCCTGATTACTGGCTGGGTTGCGTGGCAAACTAAAACCTGTGTTGAATTACTCTTGGAATATGAGCCACAGAATTTAATCGAACAGCTTGCCATATATACCACTGCGGCTCAGGAATTAGGAGCTACTCAAAAGTTTAGCAGTATTGAATCTTACCTAAAAGAGTATGTGTCCCCCAATCCTAGCGATCGCTTGCGATTATCCCAGTGGCAAGTATTTGATGAGGATTTTCAGATTCCTGATATTTATGTACCATTGTTAGCTCAGTTATTAGATTCTAATGGCAAGGTAATAAAAGATGAAGCAGCAGTTAATCTAGAAACTTGGGCAAAAGAACACCTGACAAACCCCGAAACAAATAGTCAGGTAATGTTTATTCAAGCAGGACCAGGAAGGGGGAAAAGTGTCTTTTGTCGGATGTTTGCTAATTGGTTGAGGGAGAACTTTCACCCCATTTGGACACCGATATTGATTCGCCTGCGAGATATCCATGCTTTTGAAGATAATCTGGAAAATACCCTCCGCGCTGCTATCCAGGAAGATTTTACTAAAAGTGATGATGGTTGGATAACTGACCGGAATACCAGGTTTTTGTTTATTTTAGATGGCTTTGATGAATTACGTTTAGAAGGTAGAACTTCTGGGGAGTTACAAGAACTGCTGAAAAAAGTAGGAATGTATCAAGAGCAATGTGGTGGTAGTTTATTGCTGGGACATCGGTTTTTGGTGACTGGGCGAGAAATGGCTTTACAAGGGATAGCTTTACCCAGAAATTTGCAACGGGTTGAAATTGCTCTGATGGATGACGAAATCCAGCAGCAGTGGTTTGATAAATGGGGAAATTTAGTGGGAGAGGATAAAGCTAAGGCATTTCAAAAGTTTTTAACCACAGATAATTGTCCCCAGAGAGTGCAGGAGTTGGCACGAGAACCCCTGTTATTGTATTTGTTAGGGGCGATGCACCGGGATGGGGAATTAACTACGGAGAAGTTTGCGGGAGCCAATGGTGTTCAAGCCAAAATCCTGATTTATCAAACTACTTTGGATTGGGTGCTAACTAAGCAACGTTCCCAAGGTTTGAATTCTGAAATTGATTTGAATTTTGAAATTACTGAATTTGAGACAAAGGATTTGCGACGAATTTTGATGGAAGCCGGATTGTGTGTCACCCAATCTGGTGAGGAATGGACTTCTATCAGAATTATTGAGGAACGGCTGAGTAGGGATAAAGGTGCAAAGGAATTACTGGAGAAAGCACAAAAAAAAATTGGTGAAAATCCCCTGAGAAATGCTTTAGCTGCATTTTACTTGCGACCAATTAAAGGTTCTGGGGCGCAGGAAGGGGCGGTGGAATTTATTCATAAAAGCTTTGGTGAGTTTTTATGCGCTCAAAGGTTAGCGGAAACTCTGGAACAGTGGACATGGGTAAATCCATACAGTAGGCGTAAGGAATTTTTTATTGCTGACGAACAATTAGAAGAACAGATTTATAATTTGTTCAGTTACGGGGGATTGACACTGGAGATTGTCGAGTATTTGATGGCTTTGCTGGATGATAGTGAAAAATTTCAGCCAGTGGAGTTATTTGAGCGATTGCAATATTTTTATCTTGATTGGTGTGCGGGAAAGTTTATTAATGCTTACCCGAAAAATTTGCCTTTTAATCAAATGCAGATACTTGGGGAGCGAGGAATTGGACTGGGTTTGAGGGAGGTGGATATTTATGCTGGGTTGAATGTGATGATTTTGTTGTTTAAACTCCACCGTTATGCTCAAACTAGAGATGAGCTAAGAGATAAAATTAATTTCTATCCCTGCGGGCAGAAAGGTAGTAAAGATTTTGATGAAGAGCAATTATTGCGCGTCATCAGCTATAGCAAAAGCTTTGATTTAAATAATTTTTTGAGTACGGTTGGGTCTTTTCTCAGTGGCGCAGACCTCAGTGGCACATACCTCAGTGACGCATACCTCAGTGGCGCAGACCTCAGTGACGCATACCTCAGTGGCGCAGACCTCAGTGGCGCATACCTCAGAGAGGCAAACCTCAGTGGCGCAGACCTCAGTCGCGCAAACCTCAGTGGCACAGACCTCAGTCGCGCAAACCTCAGTCGCGCAAACCTCAGTCGCGCAAACCTCAGTCGCGCCAAAAACCTAACTCCAGAACAGATAAAAAGTGGCAAAAACTGGGAGAAAGCGATATATGATCCTGAATTTCGCCAGCAGTTGGGTTTACCAGAAACAGGTACAGCAAATGAGGATGATTTGTGATGTCAACCTAGCCATGTCAAGAGGATAAAAGTCTCACGCAAAGACGCAAAGAAGAAGAGTGGGTTTAATCTTGCAACTTTATCTGTTCTCCAAAAACGCGAAAATACGGTATACCCACAAACTTGTCATCAATCGTTCTTTCCCCCAGCCAACAACTGTTCCACCGTCACAACCAGCTCCGGAAACCGACGAGAAACTATCTGCTGATTCCCTGTAAACTCCCCATCCTCATACAAACCTTCCTCCCACAACAAAACCGTCACCTTCGACTCCGTGGGATCAACAATCCAGTACTCAGAAATCTCCAAAGCCGCATATTCAGAACGCTTATAACGATAATCTCGCTTTACAGACTCCGGACTAACCACCTCCACAACCAGCAAAGGCGGAGACTGACAAACAGCAGACTCATCCATCAATTCCATTACCTGTTCCTTTTCCACCACACAGACATCGCACAACCGAGACTTACGCCATCCAGTTCTAATTCCCGCTTCCCTTAAACATAGCCAAGGTAAACCCAAGCGATTAATTTCAGCATCCAATAACTGTTCAATGAACTGGGCAATTAACAAATGTCTAAAAGTTGGCGGATTCATCAGTTCTAGTTTTCCATCTACTAATTCATAGCGGTTATCGCTACCATCGTCATAGGTGAGATATTCTGCAAAAGAATACAAACGGTTTGTAATTGTTGATGTCATGGTTTGAATTAAGTAATAAGTAATAAGTAATAAGTAATAAGTAATAAGTAATAAGTTTGTTTTTGTGACCGGGATTCAAGCCCCGTCCCAAAAACATTTTGCCTCAAAAGACAGGGCTTTAGACCCCAATATTTCGGTAAAGGCTAACCCAGAACTATACCTTATTTTAACGAATTGCCAAATTACGAAGAGGCAGGGGAGAAACCCCAATAAATATAGGGGCTTGAGGATTCTATTTGCTCACCAACAACCGTCTCCGCAAAACATCCAAAGCCGTACAAGCACTAAAATGCCGAATCAAAGAGCGACCCCGCCTGGCACCAAAACGATTCTCCACACTCATCGCTCCCCCTTCTCCAGCCAAACCAATATAAACCAAACCCACAGGCTTATCCTCCGTCCCCCCTGTAGGCCCCGCAACACCAGTAATACTTACCCCCCAAGAGGTTCCCAAACGCGATCGCACCCCCGCAGCCATTTGTTCAGCAACAGTCCCACTAACTGCACCAAATTTCTCCAAGTCCTCTGGATTCACCCCCAGTAATCCCGCTTTCACCGAATTATCATAAGCGATTACCCCACCCCAGAAGTAATCAGAACTACCAGAAATTTCCGTTAACATTTGTCCCATAAGACCACCAGTACAGGATTCTGCCACCCCTAGGGTTTCTCCCCTTTGCCGCAACAAATCACCAAGCACGGAAGCCAAGTTGTCATCATCGGCACCATAGTAATCCAAACCAGCAATTCCTTGGATTTCTTTCGCAACAGGTGCAATTAACCCCTCAGCTTCTTCTGGGGTAGCTGATTTGACTGAGATTCGTAATCTTACTTCCCCCTTCCCGGCATAGGGAGCGACTGTGGGGTTAGGTAAATCGAGATAGGGAGCAACCTTTTCGGCTAAAGTAGACTCTGCAACCCCCCAAAACCGCAACATCCGGCTATAAATTACTTCTTGACCCCAACCTTGATTTTTCAAATAGGGGACTGCTGTTTCCTCCCACATGCGATGCATTTCACTGGGAACCCCAGGAAAGGTAAAAATAGTTAAATCTGGACGGGGTTGCCAAATAATTCCCGGTGCTGTGCCCGTAGGATTAGGTAAAATTTCTGCCCCTTTGGGTATCAAAGCTTGCTTATAATTGCTGGGAGCCATGACTCGTCCCCTGGCTGCGTACTTCCGGTGTAGCTCCTCAATGACTTCCTCCCGTTCTTCCAAGGGAGAATCAAAAAAATTAGCGATCGCTTCACAGGTAAGATCGTCAGGAGTGGGCCCCAAACCGCCAGTAAAAATGATAATTTGCGATCGGGACATAGCAATGGCGATCGCTTGTTTAATTCTGGTAATATTATCCCCGACAACGTTTTGATAGTAGTGGGGAATCCCTAACTGGGCTAGTTGCTTCGCCAAATATTGAGCGTTACCATTCAAGATATCCCCTAATAGTAGTTCTGTACCCACACAAATGATTTCTGCACTCATGAAATTTTAGATTTTAGATTTTAGATTTTAGATTTTGAGAAAAGAATGCGATAGATGGGTAGGGAACATCCACAATCTTTGAATATATGCAACCATTTTACTGGTGCCGTGCCCTAACGAAGTAATGTATGTGTCGTAAACATTATGTGCATTGGTATAAGCCCTTGTTTATGATGACAAAAAAATTGGCAAAAATATTTTTTGCCAATTACGAAAATATTGTGCCAGGGAATAGAGAGAAAAGGATAGGGAAAGTAATGAAGTGGGGTAACAGGTTTTGCCACCTCATCCCCTCATCCCCTCACCACCTCATCACACCATACTCACTACGGGAGCATCGAGATGGGGATATAAGGGGAAGCGATCGCATAATGCCTTGACTCGACGCAGACAATCTGCTGCGACTTCCTCAGAATCATGACTGAGCAAGCGATCGGCAATAATATTACCAATCTCGATAAATTCTGCTGTTCCCATGCCCCTTGTGGTTAATGCAGGGGAACCCAAACGTAAACCACTGGTAACAAAAGGTGATTCTGGGTCAAAGGGAACAGTATTTTTATTGGCGGTAATATTCACACCACTAACTAACTGGTCTGCCAGTTTACCCGTCATGCCAATACTACGTAAATCTAACAGCATCAAATGGTTTTCGGTGCCATTGGAAACAATTTTAATGCCACGAGTCTGTAATTGGTTTGCCAAAGCACTAGCATTTTCAATCACTTGCCCAGAATAGGCTTTAAATGCAGGCTTAAGAGCCTCTCCAAAGGCAACTGCTTTAGCTGCAATCACATGCTCCAAGGGACCACCTTGAGTCCCTGGAAAAACAGATTTGTTCAATTTTTTGCCCAATTCTGCATCGCGGGTCATAATTAAACCACCACGAGGTCCCCGTAAGGTTTTGTGGGTAGTAGTAGTAACTACATCACAATGGGGAACGGGATTGGGATGATGACCAGTAGCCACTAAACCAGCAATGTGGGCAATATCTGCCAATAAGTAGGCTCCAACCTCATCTGCAATGCTACGGAACTTCTCAAAATCAATAATCCGGGGATAGGCCGAATAACCACAAATCAACAGCTTAGGACGCTCCCTTAGCGCCAGCTCTCGAATTTGGTCATAGTCTAGTTGTTCCGTTGACTGGCTGACACCGTAATGACAAACTTCAAACCATTTACCAGAGACATTTACGGGAGAACCGTGGGTTAGGTGTCCTCCGTGGGACAAATCCATACCCATGATTTTATCCCCTGGCTCTAATAGAGTCAGAAATACGGCAAAATTTGCCTGGGCACCAGAATGGGGCTGGACATTGGCATGGGCTGCACCAAATAATTCTTTGGCGCGGTCAATTGCTATTTGCTCAATTTTATCAATGAACTCACAACCACCGTAATAGCGTTTGCCAGGTAATCCTTCGGCATACTTATTCGTCAATACCGAACCCTGAGCAGCTAATACCGCTGGGGAAGTGAAGTTCTCGCTAGCAATCAACTCTAAGTGATCTCGCTGACGTTGGAGTTCTTGGTTAATCAACTCCGCTACGGTAGAATCAGTAGATGAAAGAAATTCTGAGTTACTTCTAGTCACTAGAGTTATCCTGAAGGAAATTTACACAGTACTTGGTTGAAAATTAAACCAAGTATTTAACAAACCTGAGTCAATTATCAAGGTTTTTAACCATTGACTTTATTGGTTCATAGTTGGCTTAAGAAGGAAGTAGCATGAAAATTTTGCACCCCAGAGGACACAATTTAGCCATTCCACCAGAAGCCTAGGGAATTTTTCCCCTGTGTTCTATGATATGACGTGCTGTAAATACGTATTACCTTTTACTAAAAATTCAAAGTATAACCAAAAATACCAAATACAATATATTTATCAATTGACCATAATTGCCAGACTTTTAAAAATGAGGACTTCTTTCTAAACCAGATAGTAGCCGTCCATGCTGATACTATTCCATCAAAGAGTCGAGACACAAAAGTAATTGGGAATTAGAAAAATTATCATCTACTTGCTTGTGCATCCTCCTATGTATCAGTGCTAGAAAATCCAAACCGGCAATTATGGGAAAAATACTGCTAGAAATGGGAATTTTCCTGGAGGTATTGGATGTTAGTTATTTTAATGGATAATCAAATTCTCCCACCTGACCAGGTATGTCAGTCTTGCTTACTGGCAGATCAAACTGGACAACCACGGTGGCGTAGGGGAAAACTGGGCTGCGGTCAAGCAGTTAAGCCAGTCACAGAACAACAGTCGGAGCAGTTTGAATGTGTGATGGGTTTCCGGGTCGCCCAAATAGCCGAATAAGGGACTTTACACAGCAAACCAGAAGGGAAGGAAAAAGAAGTTATATTGAGTACGGGAATTAAATAATTTATTTGTTTTTCAAAATTGTTTATTGATGGAATTGCGAACATACTATGTAACTGCGTTATCCTAGGCTCAAGAGATGATTTTGGATAATTAGGAGAGTAAATAAAATGACCTGGCGCGGCTCAACAACAGTTAAAGATAGAATTTTGGCTTGTTTACCTTATTTATTACCTTTAGTTGCAGTTTTTGGGTATGGTGCATTTTTAATCAATCAGTTTCCATTGTTCGGATTATTATTTTTGCCCCTTCTGCCTTTATTATCAATTTATCAGGTACCTTATGTAAGTTTACTTATTTTCCTGGGTTTATTTATCTTTGTAGTTAGGAACGAAAAAATTACTCACTTTATTCGCTTTAATGCCATGCAAGCACTCTTGCTAGCTATTTCCATCTTTTTGTTTGGCATCTTGAGTAATCTATTAGCCTTGATATCCATTGCTAATTTTGCGATTCAAACCCTATCCACGACTATTTTCCTGGGAATCTTAGCAGCAGCGGTTTATTCTATAGCTCAATCCCTGATGGGACGTTATGCAGAAATTCCTGCCATATCTGATGCTGTTTATATGCAAGTGCGTTAAAATACCATTTTATAGATTTGTCACAGGAATATCAGAACTTTCTATGGGTACTGGCTGTAACTGTATTTTCTAGGCGGCCAATTCCCTCTATTTCTACACGGACGCGATCGCCTATATGCAATTCACCTACCCCCACAGGAGTTCCTGTGAGGATTACATCTCCAGGTAACAGAGTCATTACCTGGCTGATATAAGAAACCAACACATCCGGAGAAAAGACCATTTCATCAATGCCAGCAGATTGCACAGGTTTGGTGTCATCATTCAAAAAAGTTTGCAATCTTGCTCCTGGATTCAGCTCCCGCACAATCCAAGGGCCCAAAGGGCAAAAGGTATCAAATCCCTTAGCCCGCGTCCATTGCCCATCTTTTTTCTGTAAATCCCGTGCCGTAACATCATTGGCAATAGTGTAACCCCAGATTTTTGTGTGAGCCTTTTCTGGGGTGCAATTAAAAACGCGATCGCCAATGACAAGAGCTAATTCACCTTCATAATCCACTCTGTGGGATTGGGGAGGATAGTAGATTTGTGTATCACCAGCAATGACGGAGGTAGGAGGCTTCATAAATAGTAATGGTTCCTCTGGTACTTCTGTTTCCATCTCTGCCGCATGGGCCGCATAATTCTTGCCCACGGCGACAATTTTAGAAGGAGAGCAAGGAGCTAAAATCAGATAATTGTCTACCTCTAAATACACATCTGTTGGTTGTCCTCCTAACCAAGGAGGTGCATCCAATAATTGCACATTCAGTGATATCTGTAATAAACCATAGAAAATCTTCCCTTCTTGATTTTGAATTCGCACATAACGCTGCGCCATAACTTTTGACTTATATCCTCTTGTTTAAAATCAAAACCTAGTTTTTCTTGTTTGAACCATTAACTATTTGCTGTTTCACGGGATGGGAATTTCTCAACTATTACCCCTACCTCGCAATATGATGAACCGATGTAAAATTTTTCTGAGGCTACCACAAAGCATAAAATTAATCGATGGGGTTAACGATAAAAATTGAAAGCTGGTAGAATTATAATTCCTTGCTGCCTTCGATGTTGACAATTGCTGGTATCTTATAACACAACCAGTCCCTAATTGACATCAGCAGCCAATTTGTCCGTAAGGAGAATAATTAAAAATGTCAGTTTTTTACGAAACAATGTATATCCTGCGTCCAGATATGGGAGACGAACAGGTAAGCCAAGCGATCGCTAAATACGAAAACTTAATTCGAGAAGCTGGCGCTAATGATATTGAAATCCAAAATCGTGGTAAACGTCGTCTTGCTTATGAAATAGACAGGCATCGCGACGGCATTTACATTCAGATGAATTATACTGGACCTGGGAAAATTATTGCTCCCATGGAACGTGCTATGCGTTTGAGTGAAGAAGTAATTCGTTACCTCACAATCAAACAAGATAATCCACAGGGGGAAGTAACCGAAGTCGAAGAGACTGAAGCTGCTACTCCTGTCTAAAAAATAGTACTCCCATTTATAGCCAATATCGATTTCTCTAGCTGCTAGTCAAAAGAGGCAGGGGAGTAACCCCTCCAAGAGGGGAAGGAGCAGGGATCTACCTTGGGGAGAGGCTGAGACGGAGCTTGTATTGCGCTCCAGTTAAAGGACAGGACGGCGCTTTTTACCTATGGAACTCCCCAGAAGAAGGGCTTGTTCTGAGTGCTAAGAGCCCCCTTTCCCTGTGCCTCTCCGGGCGAAATATGCCAGGGCATAAAGGAAAAATTTACGGGAACTGTAATTTATTGTGAGCCAAACCGATCATCCCACAATCCAATCCCTTTCGGAAGAAGTATCCAAACTTCGACAAGAACTACAATTGCGCGATCAATTAGTGCAACAATTATCCTGCGAACTCTTTCGACTCGTAAAGGGAAATAATAATTTTGTACCCCAACCAGAGGTATCCGCAACCCATACTGCCCAGGTACAAGCCTTACAAGAACAGTTAGAAGCGGTTGAACAACAAGTTACTTTTTATCAGGAACAGATTACATCAAGGGATACGGAAATCTACCAACTCAGACAGACAGTTCAAGAATTAACAGATCGGACTCGAATGTTGGAGCAAGTTGTCCAAGAATTGCCACAAATTTATCGCCATAAATTTGAAGAGCGTATGGCACCTGTACGAGAAAAAGTAGCTACTCTACAACAAGAAAATCGCCAACTCCAAGCAGAGCTACAAAGCGTCAGCTACCGCTTGGCGCTCAAAACCCGCACTAATAACCATAGCGGCATTGATTTGCCTAATTTTCCCCGCCCCCTATCTGATGAAAGCAATATTTCTACAGTTGACAGTTGACTGTTGACAGCTGGTAGTTGGTAGTTGGTAGTTAATAGTTGATAGTATTAGGGAAACTTACTCATTACTCATTACTCATTACTCATTACTCATTACTCATTACTTCCCCCCACTCCCCCTCCCCCGGAGCCCCCGTTCGGACTTCGGCGTGAGCTCAGTCGAACGCTGAGCTCACGGCCGAAGCCTGCCTCCTCGGTGACAGTTCTTAAGTCGAACATATGTCCATTGCTATAAATTCTGCCTGGGTAAATTGAAAAAATTCTCCGGTCAGTATATTTCGCAATATAATATGTGTAGGGATATAAAATATATTCTCTGATTGTAAAGATATAATAAATATATAATTATTCGGCTTCTTGAATATCGCAAAAAGCCACTTGAACTGATTAAGGATAAAAAATAGATTGTCTGGCTGCACAACTACTGCTTAGTTTCCTCACAACCAGGCAAAAGTTTATATTCTTCCTAGTTGGCAAAAGTCATACTATTGCGATCAATAGTCATGAGTATATCTTCATAAGTATGAAAAATTTCAAACACCGAATCTAATTGTGTGAGTTCTAAAACCAAGCGTACAGATGCTTGTAAGTTACAAATTATCAAACGACAACCACTTTGATGGGCAACTTTTAATCCCTTAATCAAGGAAACCAAACCAGAGCTATCCATAAAATCCACTGCTAGCAAATCTATGATCCACAGTTGGTTAGGCCGAGGTGTAATTTTTGCCATTTTGGCACCCAAAGCCATGCCACCGTGTAAATCAATACGTCCTTCTGGCTTGAATAGAACTACTTGAACTTCCTTTGTTAGGAGCATATATTTAACCGGGTAATTGAAACTATTGTCCAAAAAAACGAAATTGACACAAGTAATAATGTTGATCGCAAATGTAAAATCAACGGCTTACCCAAATAATTGGTTCGCCACTGATACACAATTGAGACAAGTGTCATCAGTACTCATGCCGTATAAACTGTCTAAATCTCCCATCAATATTATTCATAACACTTGTAGAAAAATGGTAGCACTTTTACTTTTTACAGAAAATTTATAATTGACGCAAGCTTTGATGAAATTTTGATAAAACACTAAGAGTTTTGTTCAGTAGGTTCGCAGATGTGATATTGAATATTAGCGTTCAATATTCAACAATATATACTTGACATCGGGCATTAGTTATGAATTATCAACTGCTAGATATTAGTTTTATTGACACCACACCTCAATACAAGCCAAGATAGATGACAAACATAAACATTTGTAAAGGCTTTGGTGGTCGATGTCTCTTGAATTCGTATCACTAGAAAATATCCAAAACATTGCCCACGAGTATGGCTACTGGGCAATTTTTTTGGGAATTTTATTAGAAAATCTAGGTATTCCCCTTCCTGGTGAAACCGTAACCATAGTAGGTGGGTTTCTTGCTGGTAGTCATGAATTGAATTACTGGCTAGTTCTCAGTGATGCCACGGCGGGTGCAGTCATTGGCGGCACTTGTGGTTACTGGATTGGTCGAATTGGTGGCTGGTCTTTATTAGTGAGGCTAGCAGGAATTTTCAGAATTTCAGAGGCAAAAATAGTTAATATTAAGGAGCAATTCAGCGAAAATGCGGCAAAAGCAGTGTTTTTTGGTCGTTTTTTTGCATTACTCCGAATTTTTGCGGCTCCACTAGCTGGTATCGCAGAAATGCCTTTCGGTAAATTTATGATGTATAACCTCGCAGGAGCTACAGCTTGGGCTAGTGTAATGGTGACATTAGCTTTTTTCGCTGGCAGAATCGTCTCCCTAGAGCAATTAGTTACTTGGGTAAGCCAATTTGCCCTTTTGGCTTTAGGGATTCTCCTGGCTTTGATATTGATACCCCTATGGTTAGAATCTCGCCAAGTGAAGGAAGTCGGGAGTGAGGAGTGATGGAGTCATGGAGTCATGGAGGGAAGGAGTGAAGAGTGAAAAGTGAAGAGTTAAGAGAGAAGGAGTGAGGGAGTTAAAACCGTCAACTGTCAACCGTCAACTATAGGAGTCCGGTTTGAATATTGAAAAAAATTAGGTATTTGTAGGGTGCATTATGACGCTAGTCTAATGCACCGAAATCCCTATATAATGGTGCGTTGCGCTCCGCGACAACACACCCTACGTATATTTCAAAAATCAAATAGGAGTCCTATATATCTAACAATAACTGTTGATAGTTGGCACTGAAGTTTAGAGAACTCCACAAAAAAGATGTCCAATCTTGTGGGATGGGCATCCTGCCCGTCCTTATATTATGAGCATCGCAACTCTTAACTTACACATTTTATAACCCTTATATAGCAAGGTTTTCAGCCAAATAATAAAAATGTGTTAGTTTCATTTATTGGGAGGGGATTTAATAATGAGTGACTTGTGACTTTTGACTTCCCCTCCTGGGGCGCTCATATCTTGCACCATTCTCAATCAGCCCCATATCCCACCTGTGAACTTAAGTTCACAGGCTGACAGCCTAGGTGCAAAATATGAGACAAGATGCCTGCACCACAATCAAGTTTGACATATTTCGTAATAAAAGGGAATAACAGGATAAATCATGTAGAGTAATGCTATGAATGAAGACTTTTACAAACAAGGGTTAGAAAAAGCACAGCAAAAAGACTTTGTGGGAGCAATTGAGTCATTTAATCGTGCTTTACAGGCAAATCCACACTGGGAGGCATTATACTATCGGCGGGGTTTGGCTTACTTTGACACCGGAGCTATTCACCAAGCAGTTTCTGATTATACCAAAGCGATAGAAATAAACCCCCAGTATACCGAAGTCTATTATGGAAGGGCATTGGCAAGGTTAGTGTTAAAAAATTTACCAGGGGCACTTGCAGATGTGGAGCGAGCAATTGCCCTAAATCGCGATTATGCTGGTGCTTATAATTTGCGGGCAACTATATACCGCAAACAAGGTAAAATTCATGATGCGATCGCTAATTTTAAGCAAGCTGCCGAATTATATCTAGAGCAAAAAGATAGCGAAAACTGTCGCCGTTGTCTGTCAAGTTTGCAACAGTTACAACCAAAACCAAAAACAGCCGTTGTGCAGTCGCCTACAACCAAACCAGCCCCCATATTATCCACACAAGATTACTTTAACCAATTACTAGAAAAAGCCCAACAAGGGGACACCAGGCAAGCAATGGAAGATTTAAACTGGATATTAACAGCCGATCCCCAGGATGCCAAAGCTTACTGCTGTCGTGGGGTTGTGTATAGTAAAATGGGTAAGTATAAAGATGCGATCGCAGACTTTAACCAATCGTTACGGTTAAATTTCCAAGATGCCATCGTTTACCGTAACCGGGGTAAAGCACGCTCCCACTTTGGGGATTATCAAGGAGCGATGGCAGATTTTCACCAGGCTTTACAATTGCAACCAGAAGATGAACTCACATATATAGCCAGAGGTAATGCTTATCGCATCATGGGGGATTACCTCAAAGCAATTGAGGACTACAATCAAGCACTACAGAAAAATCCCGATGATCCCCAAGCCTATTACAATCGAGCCATGGCCTACACCTGTTTAGAAGAAATGCAACTTGCTTGTGCTGATTATCAAAAGGCAGCCAGTATATTTTGTGAACAGGAAGACTGGGATAATTACCAGTTTGTCATCGATAGTTTACACAAAATCAACACATCCCAGCCAGAGAGGACAAAAGCCACCTTCCAACTATTGCGTCAACGCCTATTGCGATTGGTAGGAGGGTATTGGGAAATTGCCGAACGTTTGCTAGAACAAGCAAAATACAACTATCCAGGCATGGCAGAATCATGGTACATGGAAAAGGTTATCAGAGATTTAGAACGCGATCGAGGAGTGTAATTATATCACGAAGCACAGACATATTCACTCCCAACGTTTGAACACTGATTAAATGGATGATACTGATGACACGGATAGTTGATAACCTAACAATTAACTCTTAACTCTTGACTCCTACCGTTCGGCTGAGCTCACGGCCGAAGCCTGTCAGCTGTCAACTGTCAACTGTCAACTGTCAACTATCAACTATCACCTCTTAACTCCTTTACTCACTCTCGGGAGTCAAAACCACCTGTTTAATTGCTCCTTCTCCCCCTAAAACTTTTGCTTTTTGCTTATTGGTAGAAATTAACACAGCACCTGCATTGCCAGAACGAATCAGCAAGCGTTTTTCTGCTGTCCATGTTTTCTGCGCTCCCTTATCAAGGATTCCCTGAAAAACCTGTTTCCCATCTGCCACTACTCTCAACCAAGATTTACCCTGAAGTTCTACAGTAACTTCAACTTGTTTTGAAGCAGGGGATGGAGTAGGTGATGGTGTGGCAGATGGAGTAGGTGATTGTGTGGTAGATGGAGTGGGAGAAGCTTGTGTTATTGGTATAGATACTGAAGGAGAAGTCACTGACTGCGGTGGCTTTGTTTCAGCTTTGGTTGTTTGTTGAAAATTAGCGTCCTGACTAATAGTCTCCACTTTTCTACCGGAATTGAGGATATAAAACAATACTAAGCTTGCAAAAACTACTAGTACTAGATATGGCAAAAAAATAGGTATATATATATTAGTTTTTGGTTCAACTTCAGGAGTCACCTCTTTTAATTCTGGTGGATCGGAAATTTTGATAAATTGTTCCGCTAAGGAACTACCATTCAATCCCAAAGCATCTGCATAACGGAGGATAAATCCTTGGACAAAAATAGGTTCTGGCAAATCTTCAAATCTCCCTTCCTCTAAAGCCTGTAATAACGCTGGCCTAATCAGGGTTTTCATTGCCATTTCTTCTATGCTAAAGGACTGCTCCTTTCTGGCTTGGATTAAATTATCTACTATTTCTTGTAATTGCTCATGTTGAGCCTTATGCAACGCCTTCACGGTGTTCTCCTACCCATAAATAAAGTTTGTTTTTTTTGATTGACTGAGACAATATATTGATATATATGTATTATTTATGACTATTTTTCTTATCCCTCAAAGGTGTGTTGATCGTCAACAACTACTAGTTTAGTACCAAATAACTTGCGAATTTGCGACATTTATCTTCGTATATATAAATAATTAAATGGAGGAAAACACACTGCGACTTTCCATGGGATTTCCCTTAAAGATGTTGATGGGGTTAGGTATAGCCACAACCATTACTTACTTGGCTGTGTGTATATTTCTTTTTTTTCACCAAACCCGGTTCCTTTTTTTCCCATCTCAAAATATTGAAACTACCCCCAAGTCTTTTTATATCGATTATGAAGATGTTTGGCTGCCGATAAAAGTAGGTACAAATAAAGTTGAGTATGTACATGGGTGGTGGATGCCTGCCAAGGGGCCAAAAGCTAAGGTATTATTATATTTACATGGTAATGCACTCAATGTGGGTGCTAACGTTGGTCATGCCCATAGGTTTCATCAATTAGGATTTTCTGTATTATTAATTGACTATCGGGGTTATGGTCGTAGTCAAGGTTCCTTTCCCAATGAAGTACAGGTTTATGAAGATGCTGCGGTAGCTTGGAAATACTTAGTGCAGCAACGGGGGATTGCCCCCAGTCAAATTGTAATTTATGGTCATTCTCTTGGAGGTGCGGTTGCTATTGATTTGGCAGTCAAATACCCTGGTTCTGCTGGATTAATTGTGGAATCTTCTTTTACCTCTGTCAGAGATGTCATATTTTATCGGAACAGTTTTGGGATGTTCCCCGTCGAGTTAATTCTAACCCAGCGATTTGAATCAATTACAAAAGTACCTAGATTGCAAGTACCAGTTTTATTTATTCATGGTACTGCTGATACTACCGTTCCTTCTTTTATGAGTCAGAACTTATACAATGCTGCCCCTGAATCAAAACAATTGCTCCTAGTACCAGGAGCAGGACACAATAATGCAGCGGAAGTTGCGCCTTCTCAGTATATACGAACAGTGAAGTCTTTTTTCCAAAAATTTTCTGACTCACAGTTAAGTAATATGCCAGAAATAGGTAGTTAGTAGAAATACGTCGTAGGCAACAGCATATTTCATCTTAGTGAAGTACATTTAGACGGGCACCGGATGCCCATCCCACTCTTAGTTTTTGTATGTAGTCTTGTACTTCACTTACCTGCAAGGTGCTGTAAGTCTAAAAATAGAGAATAAGTCTATATTTTATGAGTTAAAAATCAACTCGATCGACTCATATAATTATCCCATTTGATTTATATCTTTTTGGGCATAATACCTATGTTTACTGGTGAATACTAGTTAAAGTTAATAGTAAAAATTCAATACAACATCAAAATTTTGCCAATTATTTCTATGAAGTGAAAGGTAAAAATTGATATTCGTAAAATATAAAGATTGATACTTAAATATCCGGAAATCTCGACTAGCTGTAGAAGAAATTACACAGATAAAAAAATACTTGTTGTCTTATACCCCCTAACCAAAAAAGACTATGACATCTATTTACTCACTCTCCATTCCTGGTAATTCTACTATTGAATTTTCTAAAGATGAATTGCGATCGCTCCTGAGGGAAACTGAAGTAGAACTACATCGTAGTCAAGCATATCGTCGGGCTTTAGGTAATTTACAAAACCTACTGGGTGAATCTTCTGAACAAGCTAAAGTGCTATTTAAAATTGTTAGCAGAGAAGCTATTAGTTTGGTCGTTAGACAATTTGCTCTTTACTCTCAAAAAATGAAAGATTATCATGCAGATGTAGAAATAACTAACGATGTTACTGACAATAACTCTGACAATAATCAAGAATTAAATGGGAGCTTAACATCTGTAAACATAGATTCTCAAGTGTCTACCGAGAATCTAAGGGTACAAAATTCCCCAGTAGAACCTCAATCAAAGAATGATTCACCCCAGGGTATTACCAGTCAGGATGCAAAGCCCAAAACAAAATTTAATTTATTCAAATGGAATCAGAAAACTTCTGCGGCACAAGCCAAGCAAATAGCCGCCCAAAAACGCTTAGAAAGCTTAAATCAAATCGGACAGCAACTACGACAGGCAAGGGAATCTCAAGGTATTTCACTCAGCCAACTTAGTGTTTATACCCATATTCCTATGTATCACATGGAATCCATAGAAAAAGGTTATCTCAAATCCCTGCCAGATGATGTCTTTGTCCGTGGTTTTATTCGGGTGATGGGAAATACTTTAGGACTTGATGGTGATACCCTCTCGAAGTCTTTGCCTAATAATGAAAAAAATCAAAGAAATGATTTGATTTTACCACCAACTTATCAACCCCAACAATCCCTACCATCGAGACAGATGAGATTGGAACTCAGTCCTATGCATTTGTATGTGGGTTATACGGCTTTAGTTGCGGGTGCTGTGGGTGGTTTATCCTTGATGTCTGGACAATCAACCGCGGAGAATAAGGTATTTAGTGATACTGTTACACCATCCACCCAATCCTTTGCTGATTCATTCCGACATCGGGAAGCAAATGCTAAACCAGGTATACAGTCGAATAATGGGAGTGTGAGTGTGGGAATTGATATTGCACCACCAGAAGCACTTTAATCAAGTAATAAGTAATAAGTAATAAGTGTAGGATTACTATTTGAATTTTGAACGTTTTTGGTGTTGATAGTTGATAGTTGATAGTTTTTGATTAGAACAATATTTCCTAACCAATTATGTCTATCGTACATGGGTAATGCTATATTTTCTACCCTATGGGAAGCCGTGCTTTAAAGGTCGTCTATAAGGGATTTCCAATTTTCAAGTATCCCATTTTTGCTTGTGGGATGGGCTTCTAGCCCGTCCATATCAGCAGGCAGGCAGG
>JASJCX010000057.1 GCA_030065255.1 Calothrix sp. MO_167.B42
GGACATCCGGTGATTGGCATCGATCATTTTATATTTGTCATCGCTGTGGGATTACTGGCTGCATTGAAAGCCAGAAAAGGTATATTTATTCCCATTAGCTTTATCCTTGCAACTATTGTAGGAACCGGAATTCACTTACAAAGTATAGATATACCCTATCCAGAAGCAATTATCTCTGCATCTGTACTTTTATTTGGGATTGTGTTGGCGATGAAAGATGCTCCTAACTTGGGATGGTTAATTGGAGCAGCAGGGGTAGCAGGAATTTTTCATGGCTATGCTTATGGTGAAGCAATTGTCGGAGCGCAAATGACTCCCCTTGTAGCTTACCTTGCAGGGTTTGCTAGCATTCAGTTAACTGTTGCACTTATCTGCTTCTGGGTGGGTAAATTAACCTTGAAAAAAGTTACAGATCAACCCTCTTTGATGTTGCGTTATGCAGGATTTACTATTTCTGGTGCTGGTATAGCATTTCTCTCTTCAGTCCTCTTAAAGTAAGTTCTCTTGGAACTAGTAGTTCGCCACATTAATTTTGACGAGTCGCGAGCCTAACCGATCCCCGACTTCTATTCGGAAGGAATTGCTACAAGTGTGAGGATATTGATTGAGAAGTCGGGGATCTAAACACCGCGAGGGGATCTAAATTCCCACAACTCATCAGAACTAATGCGATAGACCACTAGTACTCCTTTTCATTAGTTTTGATGGATTGTGGCACAGCCATCCTGGCTGTGCAATGGTCAGGTAGGGATGCGGTGACCCACAAGTAATGATTTTGACGCTAAAAGTTGTGATTGCTACTTGAAAAGGGAGAGGGGAAGTAGGGGTGGATGTCCTTGGGAGCTTTTTCTTTGATACTTCCTAAGTTCTCGATCAATTGAGAAAAACCTGAAATAATATAATGAATACTATAAACTATAAAATCCAGGGGGGAACTTATCTGCCTGAGTAAATTATTATGAAAAATTATTTGATTTTTACCTACTTATTTAATGAATCCATCCCTCAGTTTGGCGATCGCTCATCTTAATACTGGTACTGATAATTTCGCCATTTGGGTGGTAAATGCTCCCTATCCCAGTGGTTACGTTTTGCATGACTGTGTATGGTCCCAAAATGTCACCGAAACCTGGCAGAAATGGCAGCAAATGTTTGCACCCCATAATAACCTGGATATTCCCCAAGGAAAAAAGTTAACCGATCCCAATCAGTTAGAAATACCTCAAATGCCCTTAGGGAAAGGAGGATATGCTGCGCGGTTAATGCAAGAGTTGGGTATGAGGTTATGGCGTTGGTTATTTGACGATCAAATTTTGGGTAGTTTGGAACGTAGTCAAGGCATAGCTATGGGTCAAAACACTCGCCTGCATTTACGTTTGGAAATTCGTGACCCAAATTTGATTACCTTACCTTGGGAAATTATGCAGCCCAAACCAGGTCAACCCGCTATTTCTTTGTCCCATCAACAGCTGCTATTTAGTCGCACCATTAGTGAAGTAGAAGCCCTACCATATTTACGTACCGATCGCGCTTTAAATGTTCTCCTAGTATTGGGGCAGGACGATCGATTACAACTAGATAAGGAAGCTTCCCTATTAGAACAAACTTTAACAGCAGGGGGTCCCCTGGCCAGTAGTTCCCAAGGATACGCACCTTGCTTAGTGAAAACCCTGGTACAACCAACCCCCGAACAATTAATTCAAGAACTAGAATCGAAAACCTATAATGTATTTTTTTATGCCGGTCATGGTTTACCAGCACCAGATGGAGGTCAACTTTTTTTGCGACCAGAAATGACCCTGAGTGGCATAGAACTAGCACAAGCTCTGACTAGTACAGGGGTAAAGTTAGCTGTTTTCAATGCATGTTGGGGAGCCATACCAGCAGCAGCTAATCGTCAGGCAATTCCCTCTAGTAGTTTGGCTGAGGTGTTAATTCGCCACGGAGTCCCAGCAGTATTGGGCATGCGGGATGAAATTGCCGATCATGAAAGTCATAGCTTTATTCATGCCTTTGCCCAAGCTTTGCGATCGCGCAAACCCATTGACGAGGCCGTAGCAGAAGCAAGGCAGCAGCTATTAACTGTGTATAAATTCAATCAGCCAGCCTGGACTTTGCCCATTCTTTATCTTCACCCGTATTATAATGGCGAGCTGCTCAAAAGTTTTGATGAAGGGATTACAGAACTCCCGGAAACATCCATCCCCGGAATTGCCAATCGGTTCCCCCCCGCAATTTTACGCTCAATGGGTAAAGTATGGCGACTCAGGCCAGGTGTTAACCGCATCGGTCGCACGGCAGATAATGATATCGTAATTCCAGAACCTTCAGTATCCAGGTTACATGCGGAAATTTTAAGTAGAAATACTATAATTGGCATTGACTCAGTGCAAGTTTATTACCTCCAAGAAAAATCAACCTATGGTACAACTTGGATTTTAGAATCTGGAAGTTGGCGACAAGTCCACCATGAGGAAGTTCCCCTAGTTTCGGGAATGCAATTAAAATTTGGTAGTACTAGAAGTCAAACCTGGGAATTTATGATCGAAAATACTGGATCATCAAAGTGATGTTAGTTGTCCCTACCACTGATTCCCCTATTTATGCCATATTTAATTGTTTCCCTATCTTTTGTATATATGTCCCTAGGAAGAGGCTGTGATAGCTTGACTGTAACTGATGCAATTGAGAACAGATATGGTCAAGCAAATAGCAACAACCCATCTTAGCCAGGAAAAATCAGACTTTTTTGCGGAAATTAGATATTAGCCAATGTAGCTGTCTGTACAAGTTAATTAATTAAGTGGAGATTACAAATGATTGACAAAACCAATTTATCCAACACCTTTCCTCCCCCGGAACAATCCCTTGAGTTAGAGTTATTAGAAGCCTTACTTACCTTTGAGGATGAAACTTATCCCTGGAACCCCCTTGCTCCTGAATCAGAAGAATATTTGCTGCAAGCAGAATCACAGTTTGTTCTCCAAGAGGTAATGGAAGAAGAATTTGATTCATTCTCAGCTAATTTTTATTCTGAGCTAGATAATCTTTGGGCAAAACTCCCAAATACAGAACACTACAATCATACTACAGATAACTCCATTGTTGCCGAAGTTCAAAAAACTTTGCAACTACATTTTGCGGCACAAGTACCCCAAGATTGGCTGCAAAAGATAGCTCAAACAGCTGGAAAGATGCTTAATTCTCAGGCTTCCATGGGAGAACAGTTAGTGCAATGCGTGCAATCGGTACTGCCAACATGGCAAGAAGAAGATTTATTTGTATTAGCACGTCCTCTTGCTTATGCCATGCGTAGCAGCGATAACCATGCTGCCAATGAAGCAACCCAAGTTTTAGAAAAAATTGGAGATAGGGAATGGATTACTTTATCAGAAATAGAACAAGCCAGATTGAGTTTGGCTATCGCTCATTATGCTCTCAATAATATTCAGCAATTTCAAGCAACTGAAAAATAGCCTTTTACCACTTCTATGGTCTGGGAAGTTATGTTGGTACAAAAACTTGCTATGCCTACACCAGTTTTGGGGATTCCCAAAGTTATATTTAGCATCTGATGATTTAGCATTCGTTCTATTAACATATGACACTAATTAAACTGATGTCATCTACCAAAAGATATAAAATATTCATTTTCTTCTTCAATTTGTAGGCATAGCATCTTTGTATTATTTGCGACATTCCCGATAAAATCATTAATATCAAGTCCCATGGCATTGCTGGATAAATGGTATTATGTTCGCTTAATTTAATTATGATAAAAATTGAGTAGATTTTTTTGCGCCTTCGCGCAATCTTTAATAATATTGCACTACACAATTACAGGGCGAACATTGTCGAAAACCCAAACTTTTGACCTGCGCGTAGCACTATAAGTGTTCAATCGAACATGATATTAAATATCCCTATTCAGGTTGCACTTTTCGCTACAAGAATAGCCTGAAAAGGATATAAGGTAAGAGTTTCAAAATTATTCAGTCAGCCTTACTTAGATTGGAAGAAACGGGTAGCAAAATTTTGCGATCGCGTTGGTGACAGTGCCCTGGCTTTGAGGATAGCCGCCATCAGAAAAGCATAAGAAATTACACCTACAATTATTAAAAGTAAGCCATTAATTATACCTATTGCATTCCATAAAGCGTGTAAAGTGGATGCCGTTAAATAGCCTACCAGCAATATTTGCCAACTTCTTCGGGGTTTGAGAACTGCTAAACCCACAAAATATCCCAAATAGCCACTATATGCCATATGTCCTGGTAAAGAACCAAGAATACGGGGAATGAGCAATTGAAACCCAGCTAATAAACCAGCTCCTTCCCCTGCTTGTTGAGCAACATTTTGAGTAACTGCTGGTACATATTGTCCCAAGGTTTCTAACAGGGTAAAACCCACAGCAGAAGCCGTTCCCAGAAGAATCCCATCCAATGGTTCCCAAACACCCACCCGTTCTCGCCACGGTGAGGGTAATATTCTACCAATGAAGAAAGCACCCATAATCGGTAATGCTTTTAACAACTCTTCCATTAAGCCAGCTCCAAAGAACATTCGTATAAGTAGTTCCCTAAAAGAGATGGTGTCTTGGTTGGGTGGTAAATCACCAGGTAAAACATCGCGGAATACGAATATAAATACATCTAAAATGGGACTAAACAGAATCAGCATGGTTGCGAATCCTGCACCTACAAGTACCCACCAAGGCTTATGTTTTCCACATAACAAATAGATAAAAAAGTAGTACGCAGACAGAGCGATAAAACTTGCGACTAAAACTTGATTTAATTGGGGGTTATCCAGGGTAGCAAACATCAACACCACGAATACAACTGTGATAATCCCTGGAATGAGATAGGCCTTACTTGTTAAATCTTTACCCGTGGAGAGAATGGGAAACAACTGGGTAAAACTAACTGAATCTGCTGGGGACAAATTTGAATTTGCATTTGGGTTGCTAGTTACCGACTGTAGGGGAGTAGGAGTGTGTTGTTGTTTAATTGCGGTGGGGGAAAAATTTATCTGATACTCAAATACAAATTCTGGCCCATCATGGCCTAATCTAATGCGATCGCCAGATTGTAATTCTTGGGAACCTTGTAACCGTTGACCATTTAAATAGGTTCCGTTGGCACTATTCAAATCATACAGTACCCAATTGATTATGCCATCTGGAGATGTGGATAGGGGGCGAAAAATTGCGTGACGACGAGATACCATGCGATACATCATGGCATCTAAAATAATTTCACAGCTGGGGTCTCGTCCGACTACCATATCTTGAGTGGTAAGCAGGGGGTAAATAAAATCTGACCCTAAAACTGCTCCATTTGCAGATACTAGTCGCACCAATGCATTTTGTCTTGCGTTTTTGCCTGTCATTGAGTGAGAATGGTTACTATATGAATTTTTACTTTTAAAAGCCGCAGGACTTAACCCTAGCCACATTCACAGCATGGCTAGATACACTATAGCTCCACTCACTGCAAAGAAATTAAAAATCTTGCAACAAGAAATAGGTTTTCCCCTGAATTTATTAAATATTGATAATTTATAGTAAATTTAGCACTTAAAAACCAAAAAATAGAATAAATTACCAGGGGATGCAATCAAATTGCCACAGTCTGCGCTAGGGTAGGAATTATAACGTGATTTGTGATTAAGCGTGCTGCACTGTAAACGTCCTGTTGTCTATCTGTGTTGGGCAATAATAATTGCCTCATTAACAGCCTGTACCAATAGTCCCATTGGTAAAAATTTGGAGCAATCTTTAGCCCCAGATCCTCAGCTAAAAGATAACCCCACAGTGTTTGGTGCAAAGAACGTCAGCGCGCGCCAAAATCAGCCCACGGAAGTAACAACAAAGTTACCAGCAGATTTCCCCCAGGATATTCCCCTTTATTCTAATGCAAAACTACAGCAAGTAACATCCGTTAAAGATAAGGATAATCAAGTATCAACCCGTTGGCTAAGTCCCGATCCGAGTAATATTATTGCCAGTTTTTACACCCAGCAGTTGCAGAACAATAACTGGGAATTGCTCGAACAGCAGCAACCTAGTGGGGATTTTCAAAGTATCCTATCAGCCAAGCGGAATGGCCTACAAGTGAATATTTCTATTCAACCGCAAAGGATGAATAATGGTGCTAATAATCAGTCAAAAGATGCCACTGAAATAGTAATTACATATCTACCGGTTCGGGGAGAAAATACTGTGACAGCAACCTCCCAAACTGGTGAGAATAATATTGCCAAACCAGGGGAGCCGGGATTTATTGGGCCACTACCACAGGAACCATCAACCAAACCAACTACGAGTAAAAGTACGCCCACAAATCCATCCCAGACCATTGATGATGTTAATAAAGTACCCAAACAGCTACGTGAATATATCCAAGATTTAGCAGCATTGGATATTTTTACTGGAGAATCCAACGGTATTAAGAGCAACTCTACTAACATTGAGGAGCAATTTCAACCAGACAAAATTATTACAAGAAGGGAATATGCTCGGTGGTTAGTGGCTGCAAACAATGCTATGTATACCAATAATCCAGCCAAACAGATCCGTTTAGCATCAGCAAGCGATCGCCCAGTATTTAAAGATGTATCGTCACAGGATTCTGACTTTACCACAATTCAAGGATTAGCGGAAGCTGGTTTAATTCCTAGCTCCTTGTCTGGGGAGACGACAGCTGTTCTTTTTCGTCCCGATGCGCCATTAACTAGGGAACAATTGTTGTTATGGAAAATACCTTTGGATACTCGCCAAGGTTTACCAACTGCAAATATAAATGCGGTGCAACAAACTTGGGGTTTTCAAGATGTGGGTAAAATCGCTCCCAAGGTACTAAGGGCACTGTTAGCGGATCATCAAAATGGGGAAAAATCTAATGTGCGTCGGGTGTTTGGTTATACTACGTTATTTCAGCCCAAGAAACCCGTGACTCGTGGGGAAGCTGTGACGGCTCTATGGTATTTCGGGACTGAGAGTGAGGGGATATCGGCTGTTGAGGCTGGTAAGTTGAATAAGTAGGGCTTGCAACAAAAAGTCTTTGGGTGAGGGTAGGCTTGGGCCGTGAGTTCAGCCGAACGGGAACAGGGGAGGTGGACAGGTGGGGCAGCTTTAGCTTCTTTATTTTTTATTCTTTGAAAGGGCTAGTCCTGAAATAGACAAACTTAGATCCCCGACTTTTACAAAAAAGTCGGGGATCTATTTTTCACGTTGGCATAACCTGCCCGCGGGGCTTATGATTTAAAATTGCTATATAAGCAAAGCCTTACTAGACAGACTAAAACCCTCATTATTGCCTGTCATTGATTAAAAATATTCAAGTGAATCAAATCAGGTACTTCCTAAAAAGTGGTCCATTCCTGGGAAAGAGTAGCAACAGGAGTGGTAGTGTAATTACCATCATCCTCTACCAAAGTTACATAATTCTCACCAGTGGTAGTATTACGCCAGAGGATGTCGGTATCGCCATCTCCATCATAATCTCCAACACTAGCTTGCATACCAGGACCAGAATTTTCTAACTCGACTTTAGACACATTTCCACCATCCATTATCCAGATACTACTCTCACCAGTTTCTTCATTGTGCCAGAGTAAGTCCATTGTGCCGTCGCCGTCGAAATCTCCAATGCTAGATTCAAAACCAGCACCGACTGTATCTAAAGCAGTGACAGTCACTCGACTACCATTCATTTCCCACAGGGTATTCTCACCAGTAGCAGAATTAGTCCAGAGAACGTCTGTAGTCCAGTCTCCGTTAAAATCACCAACTTGATAATCCCAACCAGCACCAAAAGTATCGAGAGCAGTCTCATCAGCGGTGAAACCATTCATAAACCAGACAGAGTTTTCACCTGTTTCGGTATTATGCCAAAAGATGTCAGTATTGAAATTAGGGTTAAATTCCCCAATAGTATAAGTCCAGGAAGAGTCTTTTGATTCTACCATAGATGAGGATTCAATGGTTGCTCCATCCATCATCCAAATAGCATTTTCCCCTGTTGTCTGATTACGTAAAAAGATGTCTGTTTTACCATCACCGTTAAAATCCCCCACATTATAGTCACTAAAGCCTGTATCAACAGTTGCTAAAGAGGTTTCAGAGGTAATGGTAGTGCCATCCATCAACCACATAGTCATTTCACCAGTCTGTAGGTTTTGCCAAACTATGTCTGTTTTACCATCGGCATTAAAATCGCCAATTTTAAAACTAGATGTTGTCATAGTATTGAGGTTAACCTCTTCAGAAACATTTGACCCATCCATTAGCCAAATTTTTGTTTCACCAGTTTCGGCATTGTACCAAAATTGGTCATTGTTCCCATCATTGTTAAAGTCGGCATAAACCGCGGGGCTGGTGATGTAGGGACTGGAGTTTTCAGCTGCTGATACATCAGAAGATGAAGAGCCATTTAAACTCGATGTGGAAAGATTTTGATTGTCATCAAAAGTATTTGTGGATGATGCAGTATATTGTGATTCGGTATTAAGTGTGGATAAATTATTGGATTTCGCAGTTGAAGATGTGGTCATACTATTTATTGATAACTAATTTCTATCAATTTTTTAGCTTATTCTTCAACTTGTTTTCAAGTGTTTTTTAAACACATTTGTAGAGCTTAATGTTTTGTTAATAAGTGTCATGGGTTTCGGATAAAAGTATGTAACCATAACTGCAAAAGCCAATTAGATTAAGTGATACAAGTCCACAAATATCTTGTTTTAATTTGGTGATGTACAAAGTAAATAGTAATTTTTGAACTGTTTTTTATGGACAAAGTATCATAGCTGTACATGAATAATTAAGTTATAAATAGATGATTATATAGGGATTGATAACATATTTAGGAAAAAGTTAATCAATAACAGAAAAATTTTGAATTTGATTTATTATGTATAACAATCTTAAATCATTAGCAATAAGAACCCCGATTTTTCTGTAAAAGTCGGGGTTATTAGCTTTTGTATTTTCGCCAATTAAACAATATTACTATGTGCTAATTAAGTTAAGCGTTTAAATATTGTTGTACGGGCAAGATGTTCCTTATTTGTGCCTACCCTGTTAAGCCAAATTTAGAATTGCTGTTTTCATTTTAGTCCAATACATCTTTTTGAGATGGATTTCTTATCTATGTTCAATATGACAAATCTAGTTTGTATTATAGTCAAGCAAAAACTACTACGTATATTAGTGGATAGGCTCTCTCGATAATATGTATTTTTATTTACTTTTTTTACATAGTTCATTGTTAATCAACTAACTAATTTATGCTTGAGTAAAAATATTATACAATGCATAATATAAGGTCTTAATTGATTTTATACATAGATTATAAACAGCCAATTTACTTGCTCACTAAGATTGTATTTCTTCATTGTTTTTAGTTGAAGAATAATTTTTCGTGAGCAAAAAAGTGTGATAGATACAAAAAATTATCAAATAGGAATTAAGATGATGAGCGAAAATTTTACCTTTGGATGCAAGCCAGATGAACCAGATGGTCGGGATTATATCGTAGTAGATACCCTTGAGAAGCTGCAACAAGAACTGGCTAAATTGCAACAACAAGGCATTAAGGTTGGCATCTGGAAGCCTAATCGAGACAGTAATGGCGAGCCAAGAAATTATGAAATAGATATTCAAAAAATCATTCCCAATCAAAGTAGTCAAATAAGACATGAAGATATCATAGTGCCATTGAAGCCTTCGAGCAGGTTACTTGATGAAACAAAAAAAATAAAATTAAACTTGCCCAATGAATATTCGCTTTATAAAGGATTATTTAATTATGCTCTAGGATTTAATGGTATAGATACTTATGTCACTATAGGAAACACGGATAAAATAGACTTGGAGCAAATAAACTTTCAAAAAGATCAAAATTTTACCATTGGAATATGGGTTAAAGCTGATTCAAAACAGGCAAATGTGCAGAGTGAATACAATTCAATTCTGGAAAAATGGGATGGTAATATTAAAACAGGATATCCATATGCAATTAGGTACGATAATTCTTCTGGAAAAATAGTTTGTAGTCGCTATGATGGTTATAATCATCCTCAATTAATCTCCAAAACAGCAATTGATGACGGTGAATTTCATCATGTTACTTTTGTAAAAAACAGCTCTAATTTGTATCTATATATTGATGGGAGAATAGAAGCTAGAGATACAGATACTACTCATGAAAATAATTCTGAGAGGGATACAAAAAATGACTCTCTTATCTCTTTGGCTAGTAGGGTAACTTGCCCTCCTTCTAAAGAAAAAACAAACTATTTTAAAGGCAAACTAAATTCTATAAATATTTGGGGCGAAGCTTTACCAGAAGAAGACATTAATGCTTTAGCCAAAGAAGATATTAATGCTTTAGCAAAAAAAGATGTTAAAGAAGATGTTAAGACATATTCCCCGGAAAGAGAGATTCCAACACCGCTAGAGAAGTGGAAATTTGATTTAGAGAAACAAGAGAAACAAGGGAAACAAGAGGTAGGAAGTAAACCTGACATAATTAATCAAGTGATTCAAAGGATTTTGGAGCAAGGCATTATATATTTAGATGATCCTTGTAAAGATTTACCAGACATGATTCAGAATGGGGGTATAGAAAAACAAACAATTGAAGAAACAATTTCAAAAAAAGTATTTGATGAAAAAGTATTTGGTGAAAAAGTATTTGGTGAAAAAGTATTTAGTAAACTTAAATTCTCCTCAAATTTGCAATTGTGTAGTTTTGACAATTGGTCTACAATTAAAGATCAATATAAGATCCCAACATGTACAACACATGCAGCTGTTTCACTACTAGAATATTTTGAGCGAAAAGCATCAGGAAGATATCAAGATTATTCAAGATTATTCTTATATAATGTTGCGTTAAAATTGAACTACAATCAGTCTCAATCTATCAAGGAAGGATTATTATCGATTAGAGAAGTCATGGCAGCAATGATGACTTTTGGTGTCCCGCCAGAAAAATATTATCCCTATCTTGAAGAAGCACCAATAACACCAGTAGATATTGCGAATATTTTAAAAATAAATGAAGACAAAGTATCAGAATATTCTCTTCCTTTTGTATATAATCTAGCACAACAATATAAAGCAAAAAGCTACTTTCGCCTAGATAGACCAAATATAGATAAACTAGACCTTCTAGACCAAATTAAGATAGTTATCTATGCTGGATTTCCTCCCATGTTTGGGTTCAAATGTTATGAAAGCAAAAGTGTCAACGAAAGTGTCAACGAAAGTGTCAACGAAAATGTCAACGACAACAAGACGAGTGGCTGTATTTCATTTCCAATTGATATCGAGAATGGAGAATATCATAATCATGCAGTTGTAGCAGTTGGTTATGATGATAAGAGGACAATAAAAAGTGAGACAATAGAACGAAATAACTCAGAATGCGGATTAGGTAAAAATATTAAAGAATATATTCCTGAAAATGGACATGAAAAAAATAAATTCATTAAAATTGAAAACAATAAAATTGTGACTACAGGAGCTTTTAAAATTAGAAATTCCTCGGGAAAAGACTGGGGAGATGAAGGTTATGGATGGCTTCCCTATGCTTATGTTCTAGCAGGTTTAACTTTTGATTGGTGGTCAATGCTCAAGGCTGAGTGGTTTGATACAAATTATTTTGGGTTATCCCAAAAAGATGATGGTTATGGTGGGGATCCGGTGTTTATTCCTCCTCCTCCTCCTCCTCCTTCTCGTCCTCCTCAGTAAAAAGAACATCACCGCTAGCAGAACAACAGAAAGTCAGGCATTAGTTTGAAGTCTTTCTGGGGCAAAGATTAGGGTGTGATTCCTCAACCTGTTTTTCATGAGAATGCAAGTAATCTTTTAAAAAATCACACGCATAACTTAACATTTCATCAATTGTTTTAATTTGATTCGGTTTGAAGCCATTTTGTTTTTTTAAGTTCACTTGCCAAATTCTGATAGTTTTGTCGTCGCTAGTAGAAGCAATTATATAAAGTCCTTGTTTTTCTTTCGTTTTAGGACTAAACTCTACGCGATTAACTCCATTAGAATGTCCCTCCAAAATGGCAACAGGCTCAGTAATTTCTAGAGGTTGCAATGATGGGTTAGATTTCCACCTTTGGACAATCTTATCTACATCCCAGAGTTGTATTGTTTTATCTTCACTAGCAGATGCAATCATACCACCATAAGGACTAAACCCCAACCCTAGTACTTGTTGTGAATGGTTTTTTATAGTTGCTATTAATTTGTTTGGTTTGATACTCCAAAGTTTTATGGTTGAATCTCTACCACCAGAAGCAATGATATCGCCTTTAGGACTAAATCTTACTGTAAGAACACCTTGAATATGATGGTCTTTCTTAATGCCAAGAATTTCTGCTTGAGGGTTATTGTCTGTGAGTGTCCATAATCTGATTCTAGAATCTTCTTTAGGAAAAGAATAACCAGCAGAAGCCATCATTGAGCCATCAGGGATTGTGGGGTTAAAATCAACGGTAAATAGCAGATATCCTGGATTTTTAGCTATATGCCCATCTTTTATAAGACGTTTTATCCTACCAGTATCTGTATTCCAAAGTTTGATATTTCCATCTTTATCAGATGAAGCAATCATTTTATTATCTGGACTAAAACTGATACCATAAACATAAACAGAGTTTGTTTGCGTCTCATCCATGAGAATAGGTGAGGGATGTTTATTTGGCTTCCAAGACTTCCAAGACTTCCAATTCCAAAGTCTTACTCGATTATCAAAGCCAGTAGAGGCAATCACCTCACCATTCTTGTGACTAAATCTGACATTCCAAACTGCTTTTTTTTTGTGAGCATCCTCAATAAATCTTTTGGATGAACCGTTTGCATCCCAAAACCCTATCTTTCCGTCGTAACTACCGGAAACAATAGTTTCACCATACTTGCTAAAGCTTAAGCCTATTACGCCTAATGAATGACCTTCAAGGCGATTTTTCTCCTGCACAGCATAAACAATTGGTTGTAGTTTTTGGCGAATATTTTCGTCTTTTATAAATGCATATTTCAAAGCATTCAATGCTTTTACACTTGCCATCAATGCTTCAAGCTGGTTATTGTTATCCCAATAAGCTTGAGCCACTTGAGTCCATGTCTTAGCATTACTTATCTGTGACATTTGACTTTGGAATAATCCAAAGCCAGCCAATAGCACTCCCACTGTCAACCCTAAACCAACTTTTATTAGAGCACGTTGCTTTTCAGCTTTCGCTCTAGCCTCAGCTAATTCTCTCAATCGTCGTTCATTATCTAATTGCTCTTGATTTGCCCGCTCTTGCATCTCCAGACTTTTCCTGATAAATTCCTTTTCTTCTCCAGAAAGCCTGAGATTGGTTTTGTCTCGCCACTCAATAACACTATGCAACCAAAGTCCAGAAAGAAGTGCCTCATCTGATTTGTCATAACTATCTCGCCATAACTGGAAAGCTAATTGAAACCGACGTTCAATGCGAATGTTCTCCCAATTATCAGCAATCCAACCCTGCAATAATTTCCATTTAGTTAGCAGTGCTTCGTGAGCTACTTCTACATAAGTTTCAAAATTATCCTCTCCTTTCTTATCTATTTTCACCACAATTAGGCGATGCTTTGTCAACTCCTGTAAAACGTTTTGTAGCTGTTCATCAGAATCTGCCATTTTTGCTAAATCATCGCGCCTGAAACGGCGACGAGTTACCTTATCCTCTTCTCCTAACTCTACTAATTCTAAGAACAGCCTTTTTACAAAATCACGATCTGCTTGAGAAAAACTATCATAGACCGAAGTTGCTCGACTATTCAAAACACCACCCACTTCACCAATGCGCCGATAGCCTTCCCAAGTCAAACAGGGTTGGGGTGATTGTGGTTTTTCAATGCATTCTCGCCACAATTGCCATAATGCATATTGCAACAAAGGTAAAGCTCCCGGTTGATTGAGTACATCTTTCACCATTGCTGACATCAAACCAGGTTCAAACGTTACTCCATGTTGCTCGGCTGGTTTGGTAATTGCTACTTTTAATTCGGAAGCAGATAGTGGTTCTACTAAATAGGTGGTGGGTTGGATACGGTTAATTAAGTCAGCAATTTCTGAGTACTCAGCGCATTGATCTAAAAAATCTCCCCGTATGGCAACAATTATTTTACTTTGGTATTGAGTGGTTGTAGCTTCTTGGGCAATCAAACGCAAGAAACCACGACGTTGTTCTTCATCTTTACAAAGGGTAAATACCTCTTCAAACTGGTCAATAAATAACACAAATGGTTGATTAAGCTGCTTTAATGGGGTCAACTTTTCAATCAAAATATCCCGAGGATTATTACCAGGAGTTAATTGTTCAATCTCCCAGGGATGGTTGGGAAAAATCCGTTCGTTTTTGAGTCTTGGTAATAATCCTGCTTTGACTAACGATGATTTACCGCATCCAGAAGCACCAATCACAGACAGAAAACGACACTGATGCAAGCAATCTAACAAAGTTCCCACCGATTGCTCGCGCCCGTAAAAATACTGTTGATGTTCGGCATCAAAAGCTTTAAGTGCCATGTAAGGATTCTGGCGATTGAAGTTTATGGTGGGAGTTATGTGTGTTGAAGTATACGTTACCAAAGTAAGCGATCGCCCTCCACCCATTTGCAGCAGTTCTGCTTCTTTGCATTGATTGCGAAGATACTCAAACAGTGAGTGGCAAGTAATTTGTCCTTCATTGTTAGTATTTTCTGCTGACAATCCTTTGAGGAGCTTATCAGTAAAAATACTATGGTGCTGATGGGCATTATATTTAACACCTTGACTTTGAGGATAGGCAGCGATTAAATAGTATTCCTTCTGGTTGCTGAAAGCTGTAAAAGTTTTGTCCAATAAATTATTATCTAGCATCGAACCGCGATGACAGCAATCGAGCACCATCACCATATGACTGACATCCGATGATTGAATCAAGAAATTAAGACCTTCAAGTTCAATCCCGTTACCTTGTCTGACTAATTTTTCCCCTTTGAATTCCAGCTCACAATCGGAAGCCGCCAAAAATCCCTTCTGCTGATTCCATTCATTAAGTATGCACAAGCCATGCCCTGTAAAATAAATTAACGCCTCATTTTTAGCCGCACGCTCCACTAAGGTTGTTATTGCTTGAACAATCTGTTGTTTTGTAACTGGTTGTGCAACTACTTCCTCGCTATTAGTTTCCTGGTTTTGACGTTTTGGCAAACGTTCTACCTGAAAATCGCCGTACTTTTCCAGTACCTGTGCCATCGCTTCAGCATCATTTGCTACTTGAGGCAGAGAAGTTAAGTGTTGGCTTTGATACTCACCTACGGCAATTACGAGAGCGTATCTCGTCATCGGCTTGCTAGGGGTAGGCTTTTCTAGCAATACGGGAATTAAGTGTTCGGGCGTTGGGCGGTTAATTTCTAATTGAATCCTGTTACAGCCAAGTTTGTAAGCAGATTCGATTGTTTCTCCAGAGCCTAATTCTTCGTAAAATCCCTTTGTAAAGGCAATTGCAGCATCGTCCCGAATATCCTGCCGCATACCAATAACATAATTAATATGTTTGACAATCTCGTCGGCTTGTTCCTGGGAATAGCAAGCATTAAGCAGCACACACTCAACCTGATTGGCAAACAGCTTAAATAAGTCTGCGAGAGCTTCCGTACTTACTAACTGTTGCTGTCCTGTATCGTTCTCGAAAACCAGTCCCTCACTTCCGCTACCGTGTCCGCAAAAGTGAACAATACTAGGATTAACCTCCCTCAGAGTCCGTTGCAAGTCTCCAGGACGGACATCTAATCTTACTATGGGTTCGGGCTCAAATAAGTTGTACTTAGCTGAACGCCTCAATCCTGCTTGTATGGCTCGTATTTCTTTGGGTATATCTAGATGGACAGTTTCTCTGGGATTTGCTGCCAAAATCAGGATTTTATTAACCATAGCTGGGGAATAGGATTACCTAAGGAAGGAACGACTTATCTACGGGAGTTGAGAATCAAAGAAATTTTGGCATTGCTGATTACAGGTATGCTAACAGCCCCCCAACCCCCAATTCACTTCGACAAGAAAGATAATTTCAAGTCCTCCGCCCCCCTAACCCCCCAATACTGGGGGGAATTAGGGTCTTCTTTGCTTTTTGCCCCCCTAACCCCCCAATACTGGGGGAATTAACGGATGCTTTGCTTTTTATAAATGGGGATTTAGGGGGCGTTACTCAAAACTTGAAAAATAAATTCACACTTCAATTTAGCAACGCCGAAATTTTTATATATTACAGATCGTACAACCGTTTTGTTCAATCTACCTAACATAGAAAAGAATATTCACTATGGCAATTAATGTTTACGGAATTTTGCGGACTATTCATCGTGTCTGATATAACTACTGAACCATTTAGTCAGGGATGGGGGATATATTCATAAATCAATACCCACTGAGTTATGAATTATCTTGCCACAACATCCTATACCCAAGCCCGTAATGCTTTAAAACAAATTTGGGGTTATGAAGACTTCCGTCCACCCCAAGGAGAAATCATTCATAGTTTGCTGGCAAGGAAAGATGCATTAATTATTATGCCTACGGGTGGGGGCAAGTCTATTTGCTTTCAATTACCAGCCCTGTTACAAACTGGATTAACTCTGGTAATATCTCCCTTAGTGGCACTGATGGAAAACCAAGTCCAAGAGTTGCGTCAACGTCAACTTAAAGCAGCACTTTTACACAGCGAATTACCTATTAAACAAAGACGAATAACTCTCCAAGCTTTAGAAAGGCAACAATTAAGATTATTGTATTTATCTCCAGAGACTTTATTAAGTCCCCAGGTATGGGAGAGATTATGCCAACCCCAACTAGTAATTAATGGTTTAATTCTGGATGAGGCCCATTGTTTAGTGCAGTGGGGGGATACATTCAGACCAGCTTACCGCAGATTAGGAGCAGTCAGACCAGCATTATTAAAGTTTAAACCACCGGGAACCAAAATTGCGATCGCAGCTTTTACCGCTACGGCCAATCCTACAGCCCAAGGGATAATCCAAACTAGTTTACAATTACAACAACCAAGGGTTTTTCGCCTCAATCCCTATCGCCATAATATTTGTCCCCAGGTACGCATGGTTTGGACACCAAGGGGTCGCAAACAACAATTATGTCAATTTATTCAAAATAGACCCAACAAGCCGGGATTAGTTTATGTCCGTACACGCAGAGATAGTGAGAAACTAGCAGATATGTTGTCTGGTATGGGTTATGTAACGGCAGCTTACCATGGGGGATTGGGGGGAGAAGTGCGTCGTCGTTTGGAAGCTGGCTGGTTGAAAGGGAAAATACCTTTTGTTATCTGTACTTCAGCCTTTGGTATGGGCATAGACAAACCAAATGTGCGTTGGGTGATTCACTTTCAAGCACCCTTATTATTATCTGAATATGTGCAGGAAATTGGACGCGGGGGAAGAGATGGGGAAAAAGCCGAGGCTCTGACTTTGATTAGTGAACCTACGGGATGGTTAAATCCAGAAGATAAGCAAAGACAAAGATTTTTTCTGGATAAAATGCGATCGCAACAGTTAGAAGCTCAGAAACTAATAAAAAATATACCATCCCAAGGGGAAGTTGCAGCAGTTGTGAGAGAATTTCCTTATGGTGCAGTAGCTCTTTCTCTTCTCCACAGTAATGGACAACTAAAATGGCTCGATCCTTTTCATTATGTTGTGGTTCCTGGCAAGGAAAAATCACAAAAAAAGCAGTTTGATGCTGCTCAACAAATGAATAAATATTTAAATACGAAAAAATGTCGGTGGCAATTTTTATTAAATGCTTTTGGGTTCAGTAAAGAGGCTGAAAATTGGCATTGTGGCCATTGTGATAATTGTTGTCGGTAGGAAGAGTGGGGAGCAGAGGTGACATAGTGAGGAGGTTTTAAAGAAAGGAAGCGTTCCAACTTACTGAAAATACTCTCTGCTCCAAGGGGTTTAATTTCCCTATAATCCACAATCTAAGCGATGAGGTAACAGCACAAAACTTGAACTGAATCACATAAAAAATACTCAATTAAAAGCTCCAAAATTATTGCCAGATAGTATTTTCAGCGATTTTATTCTTTTTAGAAATTTGTCAATCTTGGCTGCCAGTCACATAAAGGTCACATAAAAATAAATTATTCTTTAATAGATAAATATAATTATAGAGCATTGATGAGTGGAAGTATAAATTTACACTTTTTAATAGTATGTGAGATAAATTTATACCTAGATTAAAGCAGTGCCATAATCACTTATGCCCAATATGGCACATATTTAGCGTGTTTCCTGGATTTATTTTCAGGATCATAGGGCTTGATTAAGTTTTCAGTAATTGTATCTGCAATAATTCGGGAAGCCATAGAATAGTTTTTATCGTCAATGGCAAATCTTTTTCTTAGGGATTCATTAGTCATTTGTTCCCTACAGACAAAGCGTAGACAAGCGTGTTGATAACAAGCTCTAATGCGATCACTCTTATCCATATCTTTTAATTCTCTATAACTAAATAAAATAGCTTCTGTATGTTGACCTTTAACATTGAATTCTGGAGCAGGTAGTTGAAACATCTCTACTGAATTAATTACTTTATCGATACCAGTACCACGTTCTTCACAAATATTAATCCTTCTCATAAAAGCAGCTAAATCTTCATTACGGGATTGAGGAGGTATATCTATAAACCGCATTGTATCAACTAATGGTTCGCCAGGATTTCTAATTTCTAGGCGATCCGGAAATATTTCAATAGTACAACTAACACCAGTCATATTAAAGTCTTGGTGGATCATTACATTAGCAACTAATTCTCGAATAGCAATTTCTGGATACATTTTTATATCTTCGCGTAAGGCTTTACCTATTTGTTCATTTTGAGGAAGTTGGTCGTTAATAAAATCAATGATTTCTTCATAGATTATGGCATAACCTTTCTCAAATACCCGTTCTCTTTGAGTATCAATTCTATCTTTGTTTTTGTAGATGATAACTCTAATTGCTTTTCTTCCTAATCGTTCAAAATCGCTTAATTTTTTGGCGAAAAGTATTGCTCCAAAATTGGTAATATCGTAGTAGTTACCAGGCTTAATATTTATTATTTTTTCATCTTGCAAACGGTTTAAAATACCTTGTTTGTTATCAGGTAGATTTTGTTTTGTTAACTCAAAATAACTTGGATAATTGATTTTTGCTAAAACTTCATCTGCTGTTAAATTTTCTGCGGCTATCCTTTTTTCAAAAGAGTGATAGGAAAATGTTTTCCATAATTCTTTTTCTTTTTCGGGATAATCCTTAAGTTTTTTCTTGTAACTGCCAATTCTAATGTATTCTGTTCCTTGAAAACTAACAGGATGATTACAAGCACTGGGAATTTCAAATAATACTAATCTTTGTGCTTGAAAATCAAATTCATAAATTTTAAAATTAATACTAGGAGAAAGTAATCTAAGTAACCAATTTTCTAGTTCTTCATTACCTTTTTTTTGTTGTTTCGGTTTAAATTGAGTGCCTGTAATGTTATGAGTGTTATCTTCAATTCCCCAAGCTATATAGCCAGCAGTTTGACCATGTAAAGCCGCAGAATTTGATAATGCTGATATATATTCTCCTATTTTTTCTGGGTTTTCGTTATTTTTTTTAAATTCTACCCACTCAGTTTCTTTAGGGAGTGAAATTAGTTGCTGTACAATAATGTGTAATTGATTGATATCCATAAGTATTACTTTATGTTTATAGATCCCAAATGGTTTCTATACAACATTTTGGCGCAATTTTTCTTGCGTTTACCCTGTGTGTATAGCTAATACAGTGTAGCTGCCATTTCTTCTAGATTAAAATTGTTTGAATCATAAAAAACCGCATTACACCCAGGAGACGTAAAGGAAGAGGGGGAAGAAACGGAAATGATATAACTTATAACTCTTCTAGGGCGCAATGTTTGCGCCCCCACTCCCAACTTTTCTTAAAACTGCCTTAAAAACCTTAAATCGCTAGCATAAACCCGGCGAATATCATCTAACTGGTGTAGTACCATGGCAAATCGCTCCACACCAAAACCAGCCGCAAAGCCAGTGTAAACTTCAGGATCGTATCCCACGGCCTTCAATACATTGGGATCGACCATACCACAACCCATCACCTCCAACCAGCGACCATTCCACTGTAAATCTACCTCAGCCGATGGTTCCGTAAAAGGAAAATAACTGGCACGAAAGCGAATGGGTAAATCCCCAAACATCCCTTCTAAGAATACCTTAATAGTACCTTTGAGGTCGGTGAAAGTTAATCCCTCATCCACCGCCAAAAGCTCTAATTGATGGAAAACCGCAGCATGGGTAGCATCAACCGTATCCCTTCGATACACCCTTCCTGGAGCCACAATCCGAATTGGTGGTTCTTCGGTTTCCATATAGCGAATTTGTACGGATGAAGTATGTGTCCTGAGTAGATTCCCATCTGGTAGGTAGAAAGTATCCTGCATATCCCGGGCGGGATGATCTAGTGGGGTATTTAGGGCTTCAAAATTATAGTAGTCCGTTTCCATTTCTGGACCAGAGGCTACGGTATAACCCATACCCACAAAAATATCCAGGGCCTTATCTAAGGTTCCATTAATTGGATGGATTTTACCTTGGGGACGGTAAATACCCGGCATAGTTACATCCAGGCTTTCCGATTCCAATTGTGCTTGGATTTTTGCTGATTCTAGGGCGTGACGTTGCTTATCCAGACAGGCTTGCAGAGCTTCCTTAACTGTATTTGCGATCGCCCCAATTTTTGGTTTTTCTTCTGCACTCAGTTTCCCCATACTCCGCAATAATGCACCCATTTGTCCTTTTTTGCCCAAATAACTGACTCGCAGCTCTTCTAAGCTTTCCAGGGTGGTAGCGGCGCAGATGGCTTTTTCTCCTTCTTGTTGCAGTGCTAAGAGTTGAGCCTCCAAGTTGTTAGGCTGATTCGTCATTGCAGTTATTCAGTGATCGGTTATTGGTTATTTGTTATCCTATCGAGAAATTGCAAAGCTTATACCATTTTGGATTTTAGATTTTAGATTTTAGATTATGGAAGAGTCACTGTAGAAGCTTTTCTTGCCTTCCATCTATTGTGAAATTGGTATTAACTAAAAATATGATAGAACCAAAGGTGAAAAAAATTAGTGTTTCATTGCATTAGTTGGTGATGGCTAGGTAAAAGATCCCCGACTTCTCAATCAATATCCGCACACTTCTAGCAATTCCTAGGATAGAAGTCGGGGATCTGTTAGGCCCGCGACTCGTCAAAATTAATGTGGTGGACTACTATAAAAACGGTAATAATAGTCTTGCAAAATTTAATACTTCACTTCAGACTATTCCCCATGATGATTTGGCGAGTTTGTTCATGATTCGAGCCAGTGGTGTAATTATTAGTCTCGGTTATATCCTCGGACTCCTCTTTACGGTTCTGCCTGGGGGAGGAATTTGGATGATTGGGTTGGGGGTATTGGGAGCAATTGTGTTCTCCCGGCGACGTATTATCCGCCGCCAACAACCCCAACCACCTGCTAATTCCTTAGCCCAAAGACAAGCACCACCGCCCCTAGTATCAACAACACCCCCTCGTTACATCTGGCTCATTGCCGGTGTGGTGGGCTTGTTGGCAAGTTTTTATTTGCAATTCCGTCTTCCCCAACCAGGGGATAATGATATTAGTAAGTTAGTGCCCCAAGAAAATAATACACAGGCTCAACTAGTAATTATACGGGGATATATCAGGAGTAACCCCCGCCTAACTCGCAGTCAAAAGGGACAATTTTGGCTAGAAGCAAACCAGTTAAGTGAGGTGACTAATAGTAAGAAACCCCCTGGTACGAGTAAGGGTGTGACGGGGAAGTTATACGTAACGGTGCCCATTCTCCAAGCTACGGGATTGTATCCAGGACAACAGGTGGCTATCACTGGGGTTTTATATGCACCTAAACCTCCATCTAACCCCGGTGGTTTTGATTTTCGTAAGTATTTACAGCAACAAGGAGCATTTGCTGGTTTAAGTGGCAGACTGGTAAATGTATTAGATAAGGAGCGTCCATGGGGATGGTGGGAAGTTAGGCGCACAATTGTGCGATCGCATGCCCGATATTTGGGGGTTCCATCGGGGCCCTTGGTCAGTGCTATGGTACTGGGTAGTAAGGCTGTGGATTTACCCTACGATACCAGGGATTTATTTGTCAAAGCTGGTTTAGCCCATGCCATCGCCGCTTCTGGTTTCCATACTTCTTTACTGTTAGGCTTGGTATTGGGTTTAACTAGGAGGGCTAGTAGAAGTACGCAATTTACCGTTGGTGCCATTGCCTTAATTATTTTCCTCAGTTTAACTGGTTTTCAGCCATCGGTACTGCGAGCTGTATTAATGGGATTTGCGGCATTATTAGGTATTGGATTAAGGCGCAAAGTTAAACAATTAGGCTCTTTGTTATCGGTAGCGGTAATTTTGTTACTAGTTAATCCTCTGTGGATTTGGGATTTAGGATTCCAACTCAGCTTCTTTGCCACCTTGGGACTAATTGTTACCGTACCAGCCATCACTCACCGCTTACAATGGTTACCAACTGCAATCGCATCGGTAATTGCTGTTCCCCTGGCTGCGACAATTTGGACGTTACCTATTCAATTATCAGTGTTTGGGGTAGTTCCTGGATACGGTATTCTCCTGAATATTATGAGCACGCCGTTAATTACTATTATTAGTATTGGTGGTATGGTTAGTGCCATCATCGCCCTAATTTTTCCACCAGGGGGAAGTGCTGTAGCCGGGTTCTTACATTACCCCACGGATTGGTTAATTAAATTAGTGGAATTTTTTAGTTATTTACCAGGAAATTCCGTCACCGTAGGTAAAATAGCTATTTGGCAATTATTAATTGTGTATACTTTAATACTCCTGGTGTGGTGGGTTAGGTGGTGGCGAAGACGCTGGTGGTTTGCTGGTTTACTAGGGATAATTATCATTGTTCTCCCCATCTGGCATACTACTAATAACCTATTCCGGATTACTGTCCTAGCAGCTGGAGAAGAACCAGTATTAGTCATCCAAGATCGAGGTAAAGTCACAGTTTTTAATAGTGGCGATGACGGAACTGGAAAATTTGCGATCGCACCTTTTTTACAACAGCAAGGAGTCAATCAAATAGATTGGGCCATATCTAAAGACTTTGAACCCAGTGATAGCAATGCTTGGCTGGAAATCATGGAAAAATTACCCATACTCGTCTTCTTTGATTATGCTCCGAACCCAGAAGTTGCTCTGACAACCCAGGCTATTCAACAAGAATTAAACAAGCAAAAACGCACATATCAACCCCTATCAGTGGGACAAACGGTAAAAACTGATTCGGTGGTTGCACAGTTAATTGATAAAGATATACCAATTTTGCAGATGCAAATTCGCGGACAGTTGTGGTTATTTGTAGGAAATCAGAACCCAGGGAAGTTGGATAAGTTAATTAAGGCAAAAAGATTACCCCGTCCTCAAGTATTATGGTATGCAGGAAAGTCCTTGAAAAAGCTGTTGGAAGCATTGGAACCACAAGTTGCGATCGTTGGAAATAATAGGTTGAGTTCCCAGGATTTATCAGCAATTAGTAAAATGGAAACCCAAGTATTTTTTAGCGGTAGGGATGGAGCGATTCAATGGACTCCTGAAGATAAGTTTGAAGCGTTTATTCAGGATACTGAGAATAGAACATCTGTGTTATGAGACTTTGGGGACAGGTTATATCATGTTCGGTTAAAGACTTATGGTTAAGACTGCAAGGGGGCAGGCTTCGGCCGTGAGCTCAGCGTTCGACGGCTCGACTGAGCTTCGCCGAACGTCTGAGCT
>JASJCX010000058.1 GCA_030065255.1 Calothrix sp. MO_167.B42
TTCTTTCACAAAAGCTTCTCCTTCTGCAATTTGTTGCCTAATATCATCTAGATGATCGTGGTAATAAGCTAAAGCAGCATAGACATCAGCTAAAGTGATACTGGGATAATGATAAACGATTTCATCTGGGGAAAGTCCCATTTGTTCGTGCCAAATCACAATATCTTGCACTCTAATTCGGTGTCCCGCAATACGGGGCTTACCCCCACACACACCGGGGGTAATTTCAATGTGTTCTGAAATTACTGATATCTTAGACATTTGTGTTCGCTATCCAAGAAACACTTAATTAAGGCAAATTATAGCAGAAGTCCTCAAGAGTAAGGTATGCACTACCCACCCTACAATACTTTGAAAACATCCCCTATTTTACAGCACAATCAAACTGTAGGCCTAACTGCAGTTGATTAAAAATGACCATCACAACAGAGATTCTCTCCCAACTACCTGGAGATGTTGTATCTAATTTAGAACGAGCCGATCGCACTTTAGCATCATTAAGAGCCGGTAACACAACTATACCCGTAGTCATCAAGGAAGATACACAACCCCTGGATACGGTGGAATGGGATGTAATTATTTGCGGTGGTACCTTAGGAATTTTAATTGGTTGTGCTTTGGCTTTGCGGGGAGTCAAGGTAGCTGTGATGGAACGAGGAATATTACAGGGAAGGGAGCAGGAATGGAATATCTCTCGCCAAGAATTAAATGTGTTGTTGGAGTTGAATTTACTCACAGCTGAAGAATTAGCACAAGCGATCGCAACTGAGTATAATCCGGCTAGGGTGGGTTTTCCTGGAGGTACGGAGCTTTGGGTGAGGGATATATTAAATATTGGTGTATATCCCGCATTTTTACTGGAAACTATTAAACAGCGATTTCTAGCTGCGGGGGGAAAATTATTAGAACATACCCCGTTTACCGAAGCAGTAGTACATCCCAATGGGGTGATGGTAAACCAGCAATTCTCTAGTAAACTATTAATAGATGCAATGGGACATTTTTCCCCTATCGCCAAACAAGCTAGACAGGGGAAAAAACCCGATGCATTGTGTTTAGTCGTGGGAACTTGTGCCCAAGGTTTTCCGGAAAATGCCACCGGGGACTTGTTTTTATCCTTCACAGCCTTAGAAAAACAGTGTCAATATTTCTGGGAAGCCTTCCCAGCTAAAGATGGTAGAACCACGTACCTGTTTACCTATATGGATTGTGATCCCCAACACCTAGAATTAACAGCTTTATTTGATGACTATTTTCGCCTCCTACCGGAGTATCAAGGTGTGGAATTGGTCCAGCTGAATTTTCAACGAGCATTATTTGGCTTTTTTCCTTCCTATCGCCAAAGTCCTTTGCAAACACCTTGGCAGCGCATTTTACCTGTGGGAGATAGTAGCGGTAGTCAGTCACCTTTGAGTTTTGGTGGTTTTGGTGCCATGTTGCGTCACCTCAAGCGTTTGACTTTAGGGATTCAATCAGCACTAGAAACTGACCAATTATCAGTAAAACCACTGAATTTATTGCAGCCCTATCAACCTAGTTTGAGCGTTACCTGGCTATTCCAAAAATCCATGAGCGTGGGGGTGAATCAAAAGATACCGAGCGATCGCATTAATCAGTTGTTGTCTGCGGTGTTTGAGGAGATGCAGAATTTAGGTGAACCAGTTCTCAAGCCATTTTTACAAGATGTGGTGCAGTTTTCCGGATTAACAAAGACCCTATTAAAAACTAATTTTAGTCATCCAATTTTAGTCATCAAACTAATTCCCCAATTGGGTTTATTTAGTTTACTAGATTGGATGTTGCATTATATCAATTTAGCAATTTATGCTGTTCTATTTGCAATTAGTCCAATGCTAGAACCTTTCTTAAAAGATTTACCGAAAAAATACTTGTATTACTGGCATCGTTGGGTAGATGCCTGGAAATATGGTTCTGGTGCCGATCATTCAGAACATTAGTCAAAATTGGCAACTGGCAACGGATAAATGGCAACGGATAGAACGGATAGAACGGATTATCTGTTTTTCAAAATCTAAACTTCGACAGGACTTCGGCGTGAGCTCAGACGTTCGGCGAAGCTCAGTCGAGCCGTCGAACGCTCAGTTACCAATCTAAAATCTAAAATAGACAACGGATAACGGATAAGGTGTGAGGAAAACATGGCTAAAAGTCAATCTTCTGGCAGTAAATACTTTGCAGTTACCATTAGTTTACTGCGCGATCGCCAATTATTTCTAGAAGAGATTCAACAAGAGGTAAGGCTATCGACAAAAATCATTTCTTTACTAGTTTGTAGTTCTTTATTCCTAGCAGTTTATGGGGGAATTATTGGTGCATACCACAGTTTTATGCAAGCGTTATCTTCTGCTATAAAACTACCTGCTCTTTATTTAATTACCTTATTAATTTGCTTGCCCACATTGTACTTTGCTAATGTTATTTTTGGTTCTAAGCGTACATTTGCCCAGCATTTTGCTTTGGTGCTAACAGCAGTATCAATTACTAGTGTACTGCTATTTAGTTTTGCACCAATCTCCCTATTTTTTATGATTAGCACTAATAATTACCAGTTTATAATTTTGCTGAACGTAATTATTTTTGCGGCTACAGGTTTTGTGGGTATCGCTACTCTATATAAAGCCAGCAACGTAGTCTTAGAACAAGATGGGGAAGGTAAAGATGTTCGGACAAAGCTGATTCGTTCGTGGCTATTTCTGTATGCATTTGTTGGTATTCAATTAGGATGGACACTCAGACCCTTTTTTGGTACTCCCAATTCTACATTTCAGTTATTTAGGGATAGAGAAGGTAACTTTTATCTCAGCATTATCCAAGCTTTAGGACATCTGTTAGGTTTGAGTTAATTACTGAAATATAAAACCTCACCCCGCCTAACGGCACCCCTCTCCTTATGAAGGAGAAGGGATAGAAATGAATTAAATACCGTTGTTGTTAAGCGGTGAAAACTAATAATAGTGGCCAATTATAAATCACAAAAATTAATGTTAGAGAAAAAATCTGCTAGTGTTAAACACTTTGATATCTTAATTCAACTATTGCGCGATCGCCAGAGTTTTTTAGAAGAGATTAACCAAGAAATTAGATTACAAAGTAAAGCCAATTCCCTGCTAGTTTCTAGTTCTATTTGCTTTGCCATGTACGGCTGTATTATTGGAGCCTCCCATAGTTGGCAACAGGCATTATCTGGGGCAATAAAGATGCCAGCTTTCTATTTATTAACCCTGATTATTTGCTTTCCGACTCTCTTCTTTTTCAATGTTTTATTTGGTTCCCGGAGTAGTTTACAACAGCATTTTGTTGTATTACTTACAGCAGTGTCAGTAATTAGCGTATTACTGTTCAGTTTTGCACCAGTTACCCTCTTTTTCTTAATTACCACTCCTAATTCTTACCAGTTTTTCAAGATTTTAAACGTTTTGATTTTTGGGATTACAGGTTCATTTGGAGTGAAATTTCTTTACGACGGCATGCAACTACTTTCTAAAAAAGATGAAGTAGGGAAAGGCACCCGCACCACCATTTTAAGGTCTTGGTTACTTTTATATGCCTTTGTGGGAATGCAGTTGGGATGGTTCCTCAGACCATTTTTTGGCTCCCCTGGTTCTGAATTTCAACTATTTAGACAAGTGGGTGGTAATTTTTATTTAGATATCGTTGCGGCGTTTGCAGAAATCTTCGGTTTTCGTTAATTATATCAGTTGGCAGTTGACAGTTGGTAGTTGACAGTTGACAGTTCTTGAGTCGAACAATACTGTCCTAACCAATGGTCCATTGCCATAAAAGTAAAGAGCAGGGAGTGTGGGAATGTGAGGAGCAAGGGAAGATGAAATAATTATCCCTTCCCTCCTTCTCTCCTAACTTTGAACACTGATTAAATGGATGACACTGATGACACGGATATTTGATAACGCAAAAATTAACTTTTACCTCTTACCTGTCAACTGTCAACTGTCAACTCTTAACTCTTAACTCTAAATACTTCCATACACGGGAACAGCAGCACCCCGTACATCCTTGGCTGCTTCAGAAGCGAGAAAACAAATCACCTGTGCCAAAGATTCTGGCTTTACCCATTTATCAGCATTCTGAGCTCCCATAGCATCCCGATTACTGGGAGTATCAATCACACTAGGAAGGACAGCATTAGCAGTAATATTAGTACCTTTTGTTTCATCTGCGATCGCTTTTGTTAAAGCAACAACCCCAGCCTTAGAAGCGCAATAGGCGGCGAGTTGTCCACCAGGTTCCACAGCACCCCGAGAACCCACCGTCACAATTCGCCCATAACCATGATCTAGCATTCGTCGCAAACTATGCTTACACACCAAGAAAGTTGTATGCAGATTTAAATCAAAGTCCCGCTTCCAGTTTTCAAAACTATACTCATGGGTTGCTCCCATGGCAAAACCACCCACCAAATGAATCAATACATCTACCCTTGGTAAATCATTCACCAACCTTTCAACTGCTGCTTCATCATTTAGATTAGACTGCACAAACCTAATCCGCGCCCAATCAGCAGATGATACAAAACCTTTGAGTCTTTCCACTTCCCTGGCATTAATATAGGGAATTGTCACCTGCCCACCCAAAGACAGAACAGTTGGTGTCACACCCAAACCCAATCCACCAGTACCGCCTGTAAGTAAAACTTGCTTGCCTTTCATGGTTTATACACTCCCAAACACTCAATTCTTAAGATACCTGTTAAGGAAGCTCCAATAAATAAACTTATGAGTCAAAAATTATCAAAATATTAATTAAATATGAGATTTCTACAACGAAATAGTTACTAGATAAGCTTTTTAAAAATTGATTGCCTTTTAGCTTAAATCAGTGCAAAAATATATTTTTTTTAGTGTTTTTTAAGTTTTCGCCTAATAATCTTCTGCAAAGTTTTATAAATGCTTACCTGAGCCAAAAGATAATAAAGATAATATATAAATGTAGGTTAAATGATTTGGCATAAACCTACAATAATTAGTAGAAATCCCTTGAATATTAGTGATAATTCCAGGAATACAACTAATGCTCATGGGTGTATTTGGGAAATGCGTAAACCTTATCCCTAAGCAACTATTTTCACAGAAATATCTCATTGATATAGCTGTTTAGAGGGAATCAATTAGCAATAATTGTAGCTATTTGCAAGCAATATTTTGGCAAAAAGGATAAGGAGTTCCAAACTATGAAAGCTAAACAAATAATGACTCAAAACGTAGCTACTATTCGCGCTTCAGCTACTATCACAGATGCAGTCAAATTAATGAGGTTCAAGGAATTACGGTGCTTAATTGTAGAGCCGCGCATTCCCGGAGATGCTTATGGCATTATTACTGAAACTGATATTGCCAGTAAGGTAGTTGCTTGTGGTAAAGATCCGAAAAAGGTTCGCGTCTACGAAGTAATGAGTAAACCTTGTATTGTTGTGAATCCCGATCTAGAAATAGAATACGTGGCACGTTTATTTGCTAACACAGGTATTTGGCGGGCACCAGTTATTCAAGGTGAGTTATTAGGTATTATTTCCGTCACTGATATTATTTTGAAGGGTGAATTTATAGAGACACCAAAAATTAGTTTCTTGCAAAAAGAACTACAAAGAGCAATTTCCAATGCTCGGGCGATTTCTGCTACCTATGGAGCTCAATCTAAAGATGCGGAAGAGGCTTGGAATTTGGTAGATGATATCGAAGCTGAATTAGGCTTTTATGGAGCAGTAATGCCAACAATACCAGTCAAAGATCAATATGATGAAGAACGGCATTTAACAGCTTTAGGTTAATTACACCTACCTACTTATGTGTAAATAGGATTCTGTGGATTGATGGTGGGGAGCATCCCACCATTTCCTATTTTTTGAGAAGTTAAGAGTTGATAGTTGACAGTTGACAGTTGTTAGTTGTTAGTTGTTAGTTGATAGTTGACAGGTAAGAGGTAAGAGCTAATTTTTGCATTATCCAATATCCGTGTCATCAGTGTCATCCATCCATTTAATCCGTGTTCAGAGTTAGGATAATGAATTCAGAAACACAACAGCATTTAACCGTAAAGACAAGGGAATGGTTAATTAAACAAGGTTATAATCCCCAAGATTTAAACCAGCATGGTGAAAATGGTGATACGGCTTTAATGAAAGCTACAAAAGCAGGAATTATGCCTATAGTTCAAGAACTAATTGATGTGGGAGTGGACGTAAATGCAAAAAATAATGATAGTAATAATGCTTTGTGGTTTGCTTGTTTTGGCAATCATTATAATTTGATTAATTTGTTGTTATCAGCACAAATTGATATTAATAATCAAAATGATAATGGGGCAACTGTCTTAATGTATGCAGCTTCAGCCGGAAAGGTAGATGTTTTGCAATTGCTCTTAAAACATCACCCCAACCTAGATTTAAAGAATTTAGACGATTTTAAAGCCATAGATTTTGCCAGTAACATTGAAGTTTTGAGAATTCTCAAAAATGCAACCAAGGCAAGCAATAGGTAAGAAATTTCATGATGGGACTAAGCATTCTTACCAATCAGTCCTCATGAATCCTAATTATGTAGATCAATCTACCCAACCATCATCATTTAAATTTTATCCCCATTTTTATCGCCGCATAAAATTAGATATAAATAATCCTATTCATAAATTTATTTGGTTAACAAGTACTATTACCTGTGAAAAATTTTATCAAAAAACTGCCTATAAATTAAGGGTAAATCCATCTGCTGGTGGTCTTTATCCCACGGAAATTTATGTCCAGATTAGGGGAATCGAGAACATCATTGATGGAATTTATCATTTAGAAGTTGCAAATAATTCTCTATCATTAATTTACGAATTAATTGATGATGGGTTAGAAAATTACATTATACCGGGAAAATGTATAACTGGATTCATCTTTTTAATTAGTTGTGTTTATTATAGGTCTAGTTGGAAATATCAAAACAGAAGTTGGCGCTATTGCTGTTTGGATAGCGGACACCATCTTGGTGCGATTGCTGCTTCTGCATATATCCACAACCGCGAAATACAATTAATCTTTGATTTTAATAAACTTGCTCTCAACTCCGATTTGGGATTTGAGAATAAAGAGTTTATTACTGCTTGTGCAATTTCTGGAGAGTTTCAAGACAAGCAAATCAGATCCTTAAGGCTGAAAATTCCTTTTGTATGCGGAACTAATTACTTTGAAGCCAATCAATTTATTGAGGATGCTTATAAAGTTACTGCTGTACAACCAAGTTGTCAGCAAAAATTGGAATTTCCTTTGTATCAATTTGCACGGGAAGAGTTCTTGCGAGTGATTGAGAACAGGCGTTCAATTAGGCGTTTTCATAAACAGCCAATATCACAAGTAAATTATCTACACATCTTGCAAGAAACGACGAAACCTATACCAGCAGAGAATTTTGAGAAAATAGAAATCTTTTGCGTCATCCATCGTATTGACGATATGGTACCTGGTTTATATAAAGGAATGGGCTTGATTAAAGAAGGTAACTTTTGTGACAAGGTAGGTTACTTGTGTGTAAACCAAGCAATCGCTAGAGATAGCGCAGTAACGTTATTTTTAGTATCCGCGTATCAGAACTACCAAACAGCCATGCAAATCGCTGGTTTTATCGGGCACAGGGTATATCTCATCAGCAATTATCTGGGTATTGGTTGTAGTGGTATTGGAGCCTTCTATGACGACGAAACCCAGGAATTTTTAGGAACAGATAAGGATGTACTCTACGCAATTGTCATTGGTAAATAATTAAGGAGATGTTCGAGCATAATGGCAAGGAAGTACTATTTTTTCAACGAAGATTCACATGAAAACCCACAAGAAGACTTACACCCCGTACAACTGACATCCGCTGATATTATTCTACGTCAGCAACTGGAGCATTCTATTAGTAAATACTTTTATAACGCTTGCGATCGCCGTATTCAAGATTTACTATCTGTATGTAGGTGGTATTTTACCACTAAAGCTAATGCTATGACTTTGGTAATTGAATGTCCAGACCAGGTGACGAATTGGCGGATATTGCAGAAAATGGTGCCCATGGGATCTTGGTTGAATAAGTTTTACAGTAATGCGAAAATCCGCGTTTGTCCTCCAGATAAAGGAATACCTTTTGAAATGAGGGTGGATGAAATTTCAGTATACAGGGACATGGCGTAGAGGAGTTAAGAGTTGACAGTTGACAGTTGACAGTTGACGGTTAACAATTCTATACATTTTGTTGGATAATGGTGGTTATTTCTGCGACAACCACATCAGCTGCATCTTTGACAATGGGAGTTAATTCTAGTCCGAAATCAAGATTTGCCGCTTCAATTAGGTAAACTGTTACATCTTGGGGAAAATCATTTGTAAAAATTTGCCTACCAGCGGCTAAAGCGTTATCCCAACGAAAATCATGCAAATTATAACTGGGTTCCGGTAGTGCTTCTAATTCCTCTCCTGGGATTTTAAATATAGCACCTGCATCGGAACCCGTTGCACTTGCGTCAACAATTATTAACTTTGTGCTTCCCCTGGCTTGGAACATGACTTCCATTCCCGCAGTACCGCAGTCGTAAATACGGGTGTTGGGATGGGGTTGTTGGGCAAGATATTGTTGTAGTTGTTGAGCTACTATTACCCCTACTGCGTCGTCACTGCGGTTGAGATTACCGCAACCAATGATGGTGAGCATGGAATATGGAATGTTTTGGTGAGGATGGGATGCTTTTAGGGTAAACCTCATTTTTTAGGGAGTGGGTTAAATTGTTCTAAAATCTGTCCCTGTTCTGATTCAGGCTCATGTGGATGCACGAGCGATTGAATTATCCAAGTCTTCACCGAAACGCCCCCTAACCCCCAAAATTGGGGGGACAAGAATTTTCAAAGATTTTCAAAGTCCCCCAGAATTGGGGGATTTAGGGGGCTAAATACTCATTTGTGCTGAATCCCATTGTTTGAGTAATGTCTCTACGCTGGCATTATGATCTAAGAAAGAGAATAAATGTCTGTAGCGGAGTTTACCTTCTTTATCTAATAGGAATTGAGCAGGTAAAGGCGCTCCTAAGGCTTGTCCTGTGTGATATGCGCCAAAGATTTGACAGCTAGGGTCACTTAATAAGGGCATTTTTAATCCCAAATCTTGAACTACTATTTGACTCTGGTGTTTGTCAGTACTAGTAATCATTAAAACTTCAATACTGGAGTTTTGAAATTGCTCGTAATTCTTGTTTAAAGCGATAATATGGGGATAACAAAATGGGCAATATTGTTTTTCTGTAAAAATACGTGTGAATGCCAGTATGACTGGTTGCTTGCCTTGATAATCTGATAATTTAACTAATTTGCTATGGGTAATATCTGGAAGTTGGAAATCCGGTGTTTTTACTCCCAGTTCTAATTGATTTGTGGCTGGGATGGGTAAAAAGTTGTGGAAAAAACGTTTATTTAATAAGCCGCTAAAATCGGTTGAAGTTAACATTTTTTTATCTATGATTGATATAAGTTAGTAGCATCAATTTGAACTGCATGAAGACGGATAGTTTCCGCCCACCAAAAATTATTCAAATTCTCAACTACAATAACCTGAGTTCGGGATAAGCAGTAATCTCGCCCAGCCCATATTCCCGCCTTGAAATCAATTTCAAGGCTAACACTTCGACTTCGCTCAGTGTTAGCGATGAGCGTAGCCGAATCGCTAATAAACCAAGCACGTTAAAACGTGCTGTAAGGCATACCCAGTCTGATTTATCAGACTTTGTCTTTGAGCCTAGGAATTAATTCCTAGGTGGACATTTGGGATTATGAGTTAACCCGAACTGAGGTTACAATACTATCTTGTTACAATTCCTAAGAATATCCCATTAGACATCTGGTGAAAAAAGAATGTAGAGACGTGAACGGAGAGTGGATTTTCTTTATTCCATATTTGTTTATATTTGAATATGCGAAAAGCAACTACCAAGGATGATTACTTGAGACATTCCCAGTCTTGTTCCTCAACCATGGGACTGACTAAATCGCCCAAAGTTTTACCTTTACCAGCAATGGAAGCAAGGGGAGTCCGGCGCAATACTTGTGGTTCAGTATCCGCAAGAATTGTCACAATTACACGAGCTTTGGATACTTTTGGTGCATCTGTTAACCATTGAATTTGACCATTTTCGATAATGGCTTCATAGCTAGTAAGCATTGCTCTCTCCTGGTTTCAAAGCTAATGTCGGATTGACATACAAGCCGTTTCTCCATCTCCAAAATTAGCACGAAAAATAGTTTTGGATAAATCTTCACCTTTGGGGAATAAAAAAATTTTCTGTGTGAAGCGCAATGAGGGTAAAGATTAAGCAGTGTAAAAGGGAAAAGAGCTAAAGGATAAAGGGCTACTTAAAAGTCCTCCCAAACCCGCAGACAACCCGAAAACCAATATTGCCGTAGCTGTAGTCGTGCTCCGCTCTATTGTTATAGCAGCGGTACGCCGAGCGGCAGTACCTAGGATTGTCGCCCCAGGAGCCGCCCCGCAGAACTGTTATACCAGTTTTTTGAAAAAGATTACCATTCTTATCAAACCAAGGACTACCATTTGTGGGCGCATCTTCGTAATTATTGTGCCAATCATCAAGACACCATTCCCAGACATTGCCATGCATATCATATAAACCAAAGGCATTAGGCAGAAAACTTGCTACTGTTGTGGCTTGTTTTCGGTTTTTTCCTCTGGGAGCATTGCCACAAGTATATTCTCCGTTGTAGTTGGCTAAATCGGTGGTAATTGTTTCACCAAAATGAAAAGGTGTAGTTGTCCCTGCACGACAAGCATATTCCCATTCTGCTTCACTAGGAAGACGGTATTCCTGTCGAGTTTTCCTGGACAGTCTGGCACAAAATTCTACCGCATCATACCAGCAGACTTTCTCCACCGGACGATTATTACCTTTGAAATGAGAGGGATTTGGTTCTAAGTCACGGTTGACTTTGGGTAATGCTGCTACTGCTTTCCACTGTGCCTGAGTGACTGGGTATTTACCCATGAAAAAAGGTGGAACATTTACTTGGTGTTGGGGACGCTCTGAGACTCTACTATTGTGCTCAGATCCTGGAGCACCCATTATAAAAGTACCACCAGGAATAGCAACTATATCCAAGGTGATATTATTTCCTAAATCTTCAGTAAAATATTGAACTTGACTGTATTGCCTTTGAATTTCCTCTCCTTTGTAATTCACTGTAACAATATCAAGTACAGATAGGGGTAAAGCACGCTCTCTGCCACAATCGCTATATTTTCGTACCAGAGATGAAAAGACTTCTCCAATATTTCCAGAAGCATTTAACCACCAGAAATAAGGTGCATTACCAGAGTTTACATCTGAATCTACAATTTTACCCATACCCCAGCCATAGCATCCACGTGAAAATTGTATCCATAAGTTATCAATAGTGTGCAGACAAGAACAAGGAAGTGTCTGAATCGAAGTAATATCTAAACTACCTTCAATTTCTCGTTTAGCTGCTTTCAGGATGACTTTTTTTGTTTCCTCACTGGCTTTCTCTACCTCTCCACCAATGAGGTAGTCAAAAAGTTTAATATACTCGTGGGGAATTTTAGCTCTAACTACTCGAATACCATTTTCTCCCTGATTTCCTCCTTCTAGTTGCCAACAGCCTAATTGCGGATATTGTGTTGTTGGATTATCTCGCACTTCAGTTGTAGTTGGCAGTCTGAAATAAAAGACACCATCACTGTTTGTTTTGAGAAAACGAGGCTTCAACCTCAACCAGTTACAAAACTCTAAGGCATTTTGCCAACTAATGCCAGTAATCGCTCTTTTCGCACTTCCAGGTTGAAAATGGAACTGTGAATTTAATCGCTCATCAACAAAAAGCTGATATTCTGCGTAGGTAATATAGCTAGAATCAATTTCTAAATTTTCATCAATTTCCCTGAGATTATTCAACCTCCGTGACAGCTTCACTTCTGCTGCTAACTCGGCAATTTGTGAATCGGGAGATTCTAACCCTTCCTCTAAAATTTCTTCCAGTTGTTCCCGTACTGTTGGCTCCACCTTCAAACTCTCTTGCAAACAATCCAAAGCTAGAGTTAATGATGTAACAGTAAGATTTTCTATGGCTTTCTGAATCAGATTAGTAGCATCACCTTGAGCCGCATACAAGCGGATAGTTTCCGTCCACCAAGGATTATCCAAGTTTTCAACTAAAATAATATCCTGCTGTAACTCCTTTACCTGTGCAGCCGCCAAGTATTCTTGAAAACTCAAATGAGCAAATTCATAAACCCCTAGCTCCCTTTCCACTAACAACCCACTTATGTGTTTAATCTGCTCCAAAAACTGATCAGAATTTAAGCTATTACCCGCAACCCTTTCTAACTCACCTGCAATTAATTCTTGCCCTACTTGGGGGGTAAATTCCCTGGTTTGTCGTTGCATCAAACCTAATGCCAGGACTTGCAGCACCGATTTATTTTGTTCTGCGGTGAGTGGACTCTCGATTTTCTTTGCCTTTTGACGGGAACCCAAAAGCAAATCACAAATTTTCTGATATAGTTCTACCCTGCGCCCTGGTAATGCACTACCGCAATAATGAACCGTAGCAATCATCGTCACCAGCAAAGGATTCTTCGCCATATCTGAGATGGCGCGATTGGAGATAATCCGCTCAATTAAATTGTCAGCATTATTTTTTGCTTCAGCTCTGACTGCGGGAGTATCCCTCCCTGCACGACTCATAATTTCCGTTTGCACATACCAACTACGGATAAATTGCTGCATCTGCTCTGAGTTGAAGGGAAGCACTTCTAACACAGTTCCCACTTGCTCTACAGGTGCACTTCTATAACCGTGGGGACGGGAAGTGAGGATAAATGCAGTTTGGCGATAAATTTGCATTTGTCGATTTACCCAGTGACTCACCTGTTGGCGTTGGGATTCATCGGCGACTTCATCCAATCCATCCAACATCACCAACAAATTACCTATCTTTAACTGCTCTTTTACCCAACGGGGAGGGGGAGTCAAGGTTTGAGGTGCAGGTAAGTTGTGAATATGTTCCTTAATTAGTTGGGGTAAACTTGGTCGTGGTTCTGCGACAATGGAATTCCGAATATCCCGCAGATACAAGAGTATGGGAATAAATTGTGGTGCTTTGTATTTACCATGTTGCTTCTTGGCGTAGGTGAGGGTTAAATGCCGCAATAGGGTAGTTTTACCCGAACCAGGGGAACCAATTACGGCTAAACGGCGATAGTTGGAGAATTTGTTTTTGGTGCTTTGGGCTAAAAAATCCCAAATTGTTTGACTCTCAGATTGACTGTGCGCCCGAATCATCCCTCCAGATATATTTTCCGGAATTTCGGGATCGACTCGCAAGGGTACAAACACATCTTCTAAATCCAGCACTGGTAAACCAATGCGGAATCCTTCGATTTTGAACTCCCGGAAGTACTCAATTAAACTCCGATAATAACTACGCTGGAATTGAGGGTTGAAACTCCACCAAAAATCTATGACAAATATTTTCAAACCCTTGACAATCCAAGTTGCTAGGGGCTCTTCTGCATTTTCTAACTCTTCCTCAATTTTGTCGAGAACTCGGTTAGTTACCCCAGATACAAACTTATATGCGATCGCAATTATTGTAAAGGCGATTGTTAACGTTCCTGATGCCAATGCTAGTTGCCAGTTTCCAGTTCTGAGGAAACCAACTATTCCAGATAGTCCCAATCCAGAACCAGATAAACCCATGTATTTGATGATTGTTTGCACTCTTTGATTTCTGGCTTTGCGGCGTGCATCGGTGGATTCTTTTGATGGTGGGAGGGATTTTTCTTCTGGGTTATTGTTTGGCATGGGTTGTGTGAGCATGCTTGAAAGTTAGTATTCAACCACACTTGAGATTAAACCTTAAAATATGGGGTATTTGGTATGGGTTTTATGAAAAATTTATACCGACCACTTGCAACGGATTAGAACGGATGGTAACGGATGGAATTATAACGGATGAAGACAGGGGTAAGGGATGATTTGAGGGGGTGGGATGAGGGGGATGGAGTTTAAAGTTAGATTTTACTATGATGTGCGATCGCATTTCTCTAAAAAGGAATCCACTCTAATCTATCAAACCACTCTTGTGCTTCGGTTGTTTCCCAAACCAACAACAGTTCTTGTGCGAGTTGTCCAATGGGCGTTTTGGGACGTATCCAAAATAATCCCCAAATATGTCCACTATTTGCCCAATGTTCTTCTATGTGTGCTGGCATACTGGTACGATTGTCTGTAACTAGCAATCTTTGCGATTGCTCCAAGTAAGTCAAAACCCCAGGATCTAATGTTCCGAATGTTGGCGCATCTGGTTCACCCACCCGCAAAATATCTATGGCGGGATTGAGACGCAATAAAGCTACCTTGAGGCGAGGTGGCAGGTTTTCATCCAGCAAGAATCGCACTTTCACGATACATTTATCTGCTGATGGTGTTTTTCAGCTTTTAATGCCCTTAAACGTTGGACTAACGGTGAAGGATTAACACGCCATTCTTGATAACGTTGTTCGCGCCACTTTGCTAAATGTGCCATATAAGAATCCATCTGAGGACGATTATGTAAGTAGTAAGTAATAGTAGCGTGAATCTGCTCTAAGGTAAGAGTGGGCAAGTTAGCAGCTATTTCTTCTGGTGCATACCCTTCTAAATAATAGTCCAGCACATTATCTACGCCAATGCGATGCCCTTTGATACGAATGTCATCCGCTGACAGAAAATCAAAATAATCTTCTAATTGCATCGGTTTGTATGGAGATGGTGTTTAAGTTAGATTTTACTATGCTGTGCGATCGCAGTTGGTAAAATATATTGAGTATATGGAAAAAGTGCGATCGCTTCCATAATAAATTATGCAAGTTACTGAAAAAACTTACTACACCCCAGAGGAATATTTAGCACTGGAAGAAACTGCTGAATATAAAAGTGAATATATTGATGGGAAAATTATTCCAATGGCAGGTGGATCTACCAATCATAATCGAATTACTCTCAATTTAAGTGCCAACCTCAATTTCGCGTTTAGACAACAAGATTATGAAGTTTTCATGGTTGATGTTCGCCTATGGATACCTAAAAGGCGAATTTATACTTATCCAGATGTGATGATTGTGGCGGAAAAACCGGAATATTTTGATAACCGTACAGATACTATTACCAATCCTCAAATAATTATTGAGGTACTGTCAGATTCCACACAAGCATATGACAGGGAAGGAAAGTTTCAAGCCTACCGCACTATACCCACTTTTCAAGAATATTTGCTCATTGACCAAAATAATATTTATGTGGAGCAGTTTTCTAAGACTGGAAATAAGCGATGGACTCTGCGGGAATATGATGAGGAAGATGAGGTGATTTCTCTAGAGTCTGTGGCTTTTGAAATTTCTATGCAGGATTTATATAATAAGGTTGGCAAGATTGGGAACGGATGATTGGCAACGGATTATAACGGATGGTAACGGATGATTTGAAGGATGAACCCAAAATTTTACTGGGACTTGACGTACCAATTAAAGATTCACAACCTAGTTGGATGCAATTCGCAGGTGTATTTAAAGATGATCCAGATTTTCTAGAAATAATGGAAGCAATTCAAGCCGAACGAAACTCAGATGATGAATCTGAAGTTGATCCCTCATACTACTTGTAAGTTATATCAAATCCGGTTACATCGGAATGATAAAAAAACCACAGAGGCACAGAGAGCGCAGAGGAAGAGGGAGAAGAAGGAAATTGAAATAATTCCAATACAAACGGAAATGATATTACTAGGTAAAATTAAACATAAAACCTCACCCCTCTCTCCTTAATAAGGAGAGGGGCTGGGGGTGAGGTTCACCTCTTACATTTAATTACGCTTACCTACTTGTAGAACCCGGTTTTTTCAAAATTCCTCGTCTATTTCCCAAGACAGAAACTACTGCCAAGTTAACAGCGTCAAACAAGGTAAAATTAAAACCTTGTTGTGGATGTAACAGATTGAAAACAACCTCTAATTATTGGCACCTCCTCCCCTATATCCGTCCCCAGTGGCAAAATATTCTCAAGGGGTTTATAGGTATCTTTGGATACGTCTTAGCAACCCTGACATTAATCCATTTCGCTGGCCAATTATCTACTCCTTTTAGCCAAGGTGATGTAATAGCGATCGCTAAACTTGCTGGTACCGTTGGTGTAGTATTTCTCGTTAGGGGTGTTTTCCAATCTATACAAGATATCTACATGGCAAAAGCGGCGTTGAGGGTGGCTTTTAATCTCCGCAAGCAAGTCTACTCTCACCTGCAAAGGCTCAATCTCAGCTATTTCGCCACGGCTAAGGCTGGGGATTTATCTTACCGCCTGACGGAGGATGTGGATCGGGTGGGGGAAGTGGTACATAAACTATTTCATGACTTTATCCCCTGTGTTTTGCAGTTGGTGGCGATTCCTATCTACATGATTTACCTCAATTGGCAGCTTACCTTGGCCACGGTAATTGTTGCTCCGTTGATGGGGGTGTTAATTGCTTGGTTTGGGGAGCGTTTACGTAAATTTGCGATTAAAAGTCAAAATAGAGTATCAGATTTATCGGCAATTTTAACGGAAGTTTTCAGTGGTATTCGTATTATCCAAGCTTTTGCTGCGGAAAATTATGAGATTTCTCGATTTAGTCGAGAAGCAGAACGGGCTTTTAGGGCTAAATATCACACCGAAAGACTAAAAGCCGTTCAAATACCAATCATTGGCTTTTTGGAAGCGGTGGGGGCTTTAATTTTAATCTTTGTGGGTGCTTGGCAAATATCTCAAGGCAATCTCACGGTGGAGAAATTTTTTAGTTACCTCACGGGTGCAGCCCTACTCATCGATCCCGTGGGCCATACTACGAATAATTACAACGAATTTAAACAGGGAGAGGCATCTGTAGATCGGGTGTTTTCATTGTTGACAATCAAGCCCACCGTAGAAGACAAACCCCATGCCGCACCCCTTCCCCTAGTGGATGGCAAAGTCGAATATCGTCACATTTCCTTTGCCTACAAGTCCGGAGAACTGGTACTAAACGATATTAACTTATTGGCAATGCCAGGGGAAGCGATCGCTTTAGTGGGAGCTTCTGGAGCAGGTAAAACCACATTTGTCAACCTCCTACCCCGATTTTACGATCCACAAGCCGGGCAAATACTCATCGATGGCATTGATATTCGGGATGTCACCCTCCACAGCCTCCGGCGACAAATTGGTATAGTCCCCCAGGAGACTACCATGTTTTCTGGTACGGTTGCCCAAAATATCGCCTTTGGACAAGCCCAATTCGATTTGCCAGCTGTAAAAGAAGCGGCGAAAATAGCCAATGCCCATAAATTTATTACTCAACTTGCCGATGGTTACGAAACCTGGGTGGGTGAAAGGGGGGTAAACCTATCTGGGGGACAAAGACAAAGAATTGCCATCGCCCGTGCTATACTTCTCAATCCCAGGATTTTGATTCTTGATGAAGCTACATCTGCCTTGGACTCAACTTCTGAAGCGTTGGTACAGGAAGCCATAGAAAGGCTAATGCATGGCAGGACTGTATTTATTATTGCCCACCGTCTGAGTACAATCAGGAAATGCGATCGGATTTTGGTGTTAGAAGAAGGGAGAATTGTTGAGTCGGGAACCCATGAGGAGTTGTTGAATTTGCAACATCGCTATGCCGGATTTTATGCCCAACAGTTCCAGCCTTAGGGGGGAGTGTGAGGTGATGGTTGACAGTTGTTAGTTGACAGTTGCTAGTTGATGGTTGACAGGTAGGAGGTAGGAGGTAGGAGGTAGGAGTTAAGAAATTAAAACTCTTAACTCCTAACCTCGGTCCTAACCTCCTCATCTCCTCATCCTCTCCAAGGACTTACATCATACCCATACCAGGCATACCCATGCCCATGCCGCCCATGCCGCCCATGCCGCCCATGCCGCCCATGCCGCCCATGCCGCCCATGCCGCCCATGTCAGGAGCCGCAGCAGCTTCTTTCTCGGGCTTCTCTGCGACTATGGCTTCGGTAGTTAATACCATAGCAGCAATAGATCCAGCATTTTGTAAGGCAGAACGAACTACTTTTGCTGGGTCAATAATACCAGCAGCAATCATATCTTCGTATTTACCCGTAATGGCATTGTAGCCAATATTGAAGTCTGTACTACGTACTTGATTGACAACTACAGAACCCTCATCACCAGCATTATCAGCCATTTGACGTAAAGGCATATCTAGCGATCGCGCTACTATGTCCGCCCCAATTTTTTCTGCTTCTGGGAGGCTGTTTTTTATTTCATTAACCTTGGCAATGAGGTGAATCAAGGTTGTACCACCACCAGGAACAATTCCCTCTTCCACAGCCGCTTTAGTCGCGTTCAGAGCGTCTTCGATGCGTAGCTTGCGGTCTTTTAATTCAGTTTCTGTGGCAGCACCAACTTTAATTACTGCCACACCACCAGCCAACTTGGCAATGCGTTCTTGCAGTTTTTCCTTATCATAGTCAGAATCAGTTACTTCCAGTTGCTTACGAATCTGTTCGATGCGCTTTTTTACATCACTGGTGTGTTCGCCAGCAGCAACAATGGTGGTATTTTCCTTATCAATTTCGATTTTGCGAGCAGTTCCCAGCATTTCTAAAGAAGCGGTATCCAAGTTTAAACCAATTTCTTCAGAAATCATTTGGCCGCCAGTCAAAATTGCAATATCCTGCAACATGGCCTTACGGCGTTCCCCAAATCCAGGAGCTTTAATGGCACATACGGATAGTACCCCTCTGGCTTTGTTAACTACTAAAGTAGCTAGGGCCTCACCCTCAATATCTTCAGCAATAATTAGTAAAGGTTGACCAGCCTTAGCAACCTTCTCTAAAATGCCTACTAACTCTTGAATATTGCTGATTTTCTTATCTGTAATTAGGATGCGAGCATTGTCCAACTCTACGGTCATCCGTTCGTTATTGGTGATGAAATAAGGAGAGATATAACCGCGATCGATTTGCATCCCTTCCACAACTTCTAGTTCCGTACTCAGGGATTTGGATTCTTCAACGGTGATCACACCATCTTTAGTCACCTTTGCCATGGCTTCAGCAATCATGGCACCCACTTCCTCATCATTACCAGCGGAAACCGTAGCCACCTGAGCGATTGCATCTCCTTGGACTGGTTTTGCGATCGCAGCAATTTCTTTAACTAGTTTTTCAACGGTTTTTTCGATTCCCAGTCTGGCAGACACGGGATTTGTGCCCGCAGCTACGTTTTTCAGCCCTTCTTTAATCATTGCTTGGGCTAAAACTGTAGCGGTAGTGGTACCATCTCCAGCAACTTCCTTAGTTTTAGAGGCAACTTCTTGGATTAATTTAGCGCCTGTATTTTCTAAAGGGTCTTCCAGATCAATTTCTTTGGCAACGGTGATACCATCATTGACAATTTGGGGCATACCAAACTTCTTTTCTAAAAGAACGTTACGCCCTTTAGGTCCCAAAGTGATTTTCACCGCATCCGCCAGAGAATTAATACCTCGTTCTAATGCCCGCCGTGAATTTTCATCAAAGGAAACTATTTTCGCCATGTTTTACTTCTCGATCACTTCCATTAGACAATTTAGCACTCAGCGACAAAGAGTGCTAACTATATTAAACAGTGAAATCACAGTTGGATCGGATAGATCGGCAAAAATTTAGATAAATTATAGACTGAAAACCCCAAAGTCAATTAAATCCACATCTAGCTAAATCAATCTCCGATGGTGGGATATAAATATGGGAAAGGAACTGTTGCAGTTCCTCCTTACAACACAAGTCATAATTGTTCTAATTGTGGCAAGCAAGTCAAAAAATCTCTATCAACTAGAACCCATGTATGTAATTATTGTGGCTTTGTTGCCCATAGAGATATAAATACTGTCTTGAGTTTAACAACTCACCCTTAAAGAGATTTGCCTTCTTGGGCGATTGGTATAAACCTTTCGTTTAATGGCGAGTCTATAAATTAAGAATTCCCTCGCTTTTAGGCAGAGGAGTGTCAATAATATACAGTATGATGCTGATGTTGAAAATTTTTACTATTACTTAAGATTGGGAGATGAACATATATAACTCCCTAAGGGCAATTGGTATTGCTAGTCCTGGCGGTTCCGGCTGGCTAGCAGTGGTATTTACTTTTTTACTAGCTTGGGTAGTTACCTGGCGTTTAATTCCCGCAGTGAGAAAATTTGCCTTGCGAGTTGGTTGGGCAGATTTGCCCAATGCCCGCCGTCTCAACCAAGAACCATTACCCAATGCGGGTGGTTTGGCAATTTATGCCGGGGTTGTAGCGGCATTGGTACTGGCTAGTTTGTTACGACCGATTGAGCTGCAAAATGTACTGGCACAGGTGCTAACTGTATTGTTGGGGGGATCAATTTTAGTTTTAGTTGGCTTTATTGACGATCAATTTGGTTTACCTCCCTCCGTGCGCTTACTGGTACAAATTCTCACGGCATTATTGTTAGTGGGTAATGATATCAGGTTAGAAGTTGCATTTGGTACTCCTATTGATTCCGTACTTTCCATTGTGTTGACAGTATTGTGGGTAGTGGGGATTACCAACGCCATTAATTTAATGGATGGGATGGATGGTTTAGTGGGTGGAGTTGGTTTTATCGCCGCCATGAGTTTATTGGCAGTTTCAGCTCAATTTCCCAACCGTGCCGCTGCAACCTTAGTTTTAGCGGCACTTGGTGGCGGTTCTTTAGGATTTCTTCGCCATAATTTCCATCCTTCACACATCATTATGGGCGATGCTGGAGCCTACTTTTTCGGTTATGTACTAGCTGCAACCACAATTTTAGGAAAACTACAGATTTCCACCCTTGTAGCTTTAGTGCCTCCCGTTTTGTTCCTGTTATTACCTGTGCTAGATACTACACAAGTAATTATACGGAGACTCTTGGCAGGAAAAAATCCTATGAGTACCCCTGGTAAAGACCATTTACACCATCGTCTTTTAGCCTGGGGTTTATCTCAGCGCCGTGCAGCCTTGACTTTATGGGGAATTACCTTAGCTTGTAACTTAGTGGCGATGAGGTTACAAGGCATGAGTCTTGCTGTTATCCTTGCCGCTACTATTAGCATTGTTCTGCTTTTAAGCTTTACTGTTTGGCAGAGAATGCGAGCGATGAAAGAGTGAGGGGATGAGGGGATGAGGGGATGATGAGATGAGGTGGTGAGGTGATGAGGAGTCAAGAAATTAAAACTCCTAACTGTCAACTGTCAGCTGTCAACCATCAACTAACAACTAACAACTAACAACTATCAACCATCAACCATCACCCCACTACGCCATCACCATACCACCATCAACGTTAAAGACTTGCCCGGTAATATAAGCAGCAGCATCATCTGCGGCTAGGAAACTTACCATACCCGCAATTTCTGCCGGTTGTCCATAGCGACCAAGGGGAATAAACTGGAGAATCTCTTCTGATTTAAGATTTTCTGTCATGTCAGTGGCGATAAAACCTGGAGCAACGGCGTTAACGGTAATGCCACGGGGAGCCAATTCTTTGGCTACTGTTTTGGTAAAACCAATTACCCCCGCTTTTGCAGCACTGTAGTTTGCCTGTCCGGGATTGCCCATTTGTCCCGCAACGGAGGCAATATTTATGATACGCCCCGAACGTTGTTTGAGCATGATTTTACTGGCTGCACGGGTGCATAAAAATACACCTGTGAGATTCAGGTCAATTACCGCTTGCCAATCTTCTGGTTTCATCCTTAATAATAGGGTGTCCCGGGTAATTCCTGCATTATTCACCAAAATATCAATACTTTTAAATTTATCGATCGCAGCTTTAAATAATGAGTCTACCTGAGCAGCTTGGGATACATCTGCTTGTATTGCTATAGCATTTCCCCCAGCCGAGGTAATTTCTGTGACTAATTCATCCGCAGCTTGACTAGAGCTAGCATAGTTAACAACCACACTTGCCCCTAATTTCGCGAGTTCCTGCGCGATTGCCCTGCCAATGCCTCTGGAAGCACCAGTCACAATTGCTACTTTACCGCGCAAATTTTGCAAGTTTTCTGGCAATATTTCCATTATTTCTTAATCTTTTTAATCACCGCGTTATTTATCATAGGGTGATTTGGGCATTGGATTATATCTGGTTCCCTTGGTCATAAATAATGTAATTTCTGGCATACCTTGCTAAGGGTATCACCAAACTGAATATACCTGTAATGAATGCGATAAGCCCGAAGGGCATAGCCGAAGGCATCGCATCAAATTTTCAGTTGCCAATTTATGAATCAATCTGCTGTAAATCATCAATTGTATTTGCGGTAATGACAATCCGTAAAATACCTTTTAATTGCTCTACATCACGAATCTTCTGTATTCGCGGCATTAATTCCAAACCCTTGGTACCAAATTTTGCATCTAAATTCATTTCAATACTTGTGATTAGGCCTTGAGCTTCTCCCCTAGCTTCTCCCTCGCGTAATATTTCCTGATACCAAGGTGACTCCCGTAAAACTCCCATATCCCACCTCATAATATCTTGAACAACAGCACTCTCCAGTACAAAGGTCAAGCCTCTGGCTTATCGCACCTACATAATGTGAGATTCCCACGACTTGTTGGGTTTATCACCACAGATAAAATGTTAAATTAATTGCGGTCTGGTAATGATCAATTCTTCAATCTAAAATCCAAAATTGTGATGCAATCGCAGTGGGAATGTTTTCTCCAAAATCTCGGTGTCTGGGAAGGCTCTTTTACTACTTTTTCCCCTGAAGGTAGTTTACTTGAAGATATACCTAGCCGTTTAACCTTGGAAGGCTTTGATGAAAACCAGAAGGCAAAGTTGACTCTTTGTCGTCAAGGATTAAATGATCTTGTTTTAGACTTTACCCCCCAAACTCTTGGAGGCGTAATATTTTTTGACAATGGCGCTTTTTCTCAAGGTCCAAGACAATTTAGTTCAGCCGCTCAATTTGGCGGTGAATTGGGTTTAATTCATGGAAATCGCCGTTTGCGCTTAGTACAGTTATTTGATATTAGCAATCAACTAAATAAAATTACCCTTATTCGAGAACACCTTGCTGGTACATCCTTAGAACAACGTCCCCAGTTGCAAATAGAGGAACTGTTGGGAGAATGGCAAGGAGAAGCAGTAACTATTTACCCTGATTTACGTCCTGCCAATACCTATCCGACAAAAATGCAGTTGCAGTTGGATAGCACTGGAAAATTGTTACAAACCCTCAATTTTGGCACTCAAACAATTACTTCCACCGCCACTATTAAAGGTTCTCAAATTCTATTTGAGCAAAATCCCCAAAACCCAGTGCAAGTTTTATTACTTCCTGATGGAGCTTCCGCCACTGCTCCACTCAAGGCACAATTAGGTCAACCTTTATTTTTAGAGGTTGGTTGGTTAATTGAACCTACCCTGCGCCAAAGAATGATTCGCAGTTATAACCAAAAGGGTGAATGGGTAAGTTTAACTTTGGTAACACAGAGAAAAATTTTTTAAGTAAGTTAACTAGGGATGGTGCAAGTTATTTTTAACTGAAAAAACACTGACACTGTAAAGCTTTATAAAGCAAATCTTGATACTCTTCTTCACTTACCCCATAGGCACCAAACCTCTCCAAATGGGGGTTCATCATTTGAGCATCGAATAACACAAATTGTCGTTCCCGCAACCTTTCCACCAACTTCACCATGGCTACTTTTGAGCCTTCCGAAATTCGGTAAAACATGGACTCCCCAATAAAAGCGCCACCAATAACAATACCTAAAATCCCCCCAGCTAATTCATCCCCTTGCCAAGTTTCAAAACTATATGCCCAACCAGTTTTGTGGAGTCGTAAATAAATATCTTTTAATTCTGGTGAAATCCAAGTCTTCTCGCGGTTCGCGCAACCTTCAACTACCGATTTAAAATCCCGGTTAATCGCCACTGTAAACTGGTTTTGATTCAAAGCTCGTCGTAAGGATTTAGGATAGCGGAATCGTTCATCTAGGGGGATAACAGTGCGATCGCGACTACCATACCATCCTAAAACATTATCCTCATCAGCCATGAGAAAATAGCCTTGAGCATAGCCTTGAATAATACTAGCAACATCATACTGCATAAATGAAATGAAGCTAAAAAATAGCAGAGAAGCCACAAGTTGATACTATCAATCAAAAAAATGATAATTGTTAACTATTAACTGTTAAAACTACTCTGCGTTAAAAAACATTTAAAATGACTGAACCAATTTCATCAATCACCTTACCCCCAGTAATTAATCCCGATCAGGAAAAAACATGGTTACAAAAATCTTTACACCAGTGGCTGAATGAAGAATTTATACCAGAAGACATTAATCAGGAAATAGCCGAGCGTGCTTCTCTAATTTTTATGAGACAGCGAATGGAAGGGGAGAATGACCTAGGTTCTCTGGTAATTGCTATCATCACAGAAATGAGGTCGTTTGATTTTTCCAAAAGTTTTTATGGAGAATTTGCGATCGCCAACGCTGTTAGCGATCTTCTCTTAGAAAGTCTTGGATTTGATAAATGTTGCGGACAATAGAAGTTAAGAGTTAAGAGTTAAGAGTTGGGAGTTAAGAGTTAAGAGTTGGGAGTTAAGAGTTAAGAGTTGGGAGTTAAGAGTGTTTCATTAATCATTCATAACTCATCATTCGTAACTCATAACTTTCTGGTGTTACCAACTAGACTTAACAACTCCAGGTAATAAACCTTGGTGTGCCCAATCCCGCAGGACATTACGAGACAATCCAAAGTCACGATAATAACCTCTAGGACGACCTGTTACCCAACAACGATTATGGCGGCGACTGGGAGCACTATTGCGGGGTAATCTTTGAATTTTGCGGTGAATTTCGAGCTTGTCTAAAGGAGATTCAGCTTTTCTAAATTCTTCTAATAATGCTTCCCGTTTTGCGGCATACTTTGCCACTGTTTTGACGCGCTTTTTCTCGCGCTCAACCATACTCTTTTTCGCCATAAATCCTAAAACTAATTTTTGACACCATTCCCTATCATATGCTATTTTCCCCATCCTGGCATTCCCAATTAGTAATTAATAATATCAGGGTCACCGAAGAGGCAGGGGGAGTGTGGGGAGTGTGGGGAGTGTGGGGAGTGTGGGGAGTGTGGGAGGTTTAACCATCAACCATCA
>JASJCX010000059.1 GCA_030065255.1 Calothrix sp. MO_167.B42
AAACCAAGTTCTATACTTATTCTCTCCTTCTCTAACTTTGCGCTCTTTGCGCCTAAAGCCCTTCGGGCATGGCTTCGCTAATGCGGTTAATTTCTTCACCCATCAAAGTTGCCTTGCCAGAGTACTAGTGGTCTGTCCCATTAGTTTTGATGGGTATTTCCCAGTCGTCTTTAGACGACTTTGGCTATTAGACTGGGGTTTTCAACCCCAGGCGGGTGTGATATAAATCCCATCATATTTTATGGGACAGACCACTAGTGGTCTGTCCCATTAGTTTTGATGGCTATTTCCCAGTCGTCTTTAGACGACTTTAGCTGTTAGACTGGGGTTTTCAACCCCAGGCGGGTGTGATAAATACCCATCAAGATTAATGGGACAGACCACTAGTGCTCCACCACATTAGTTATGAGGGGCAACAGATCCCCGACTTCTTTAAGAAGTTGGGGATCTGTGAATCTACAATGCGGCATAGCCAGGAATTTTCTGCTGTTTTTTTGCTATATTGGTGATTTAGCGCCAAGCAAAACAGTATGAGGTTAAGTAACTATCTGCATTCACGAATTCTCACCAGATTATTAGTATGTTTAAGTATGGGCTTAACAGTTGCCTGTCAGCCTCAAACCCCATCAGTTAATGATGATTCAACAGTCAACTCAGCCTCTCCCACTCCCACTATACAACCATCTAGTAATTTACCCCCTACCAATACCTCAGTTCCAACATCACCAACAAAACAACCAAGCACAGTTGGTGTTCCCAGCCCTGTTTCTACTTCAATATCTACGCCAAACAGGACTTCCACTACAACATCACCCATAGCCAAAGTACCAACAAATCCTAGTCCCAAATCTCCACAAAAAGCTATTACTAACAAGAGCTCAAATCTTTATCAAAGTAAACAGATGGGGATTAAATTCGAGTACCCTGAAGGCTATACCGTTGATTTTTCCAAAGAGGAAAACACAATAAAAGTGTGGTTAAATAAAGATTATCAAGCAATTAAAGGTAAATCTCAAAATACTGAATCACCTAGTCATCTACCTAGTCATCTAAGTATTTCCGTGGAGCCAAATCCACAAAAACTACCCCCAGAAGAATGGGTAAAAACAAATGACAGTTTTTTAGATCCAGAACAATTTTCTAATAAAGCGATCGCAGGTAAACAAGCCCTAGCTTTTCGTTCTAGCGGACTATTTGAGTTTGAATATCTTATCATACCAAATGATGATGGTAATCAAATGGTTGTCATTAGTATAGCTGAAGGCGATAAACAATATCAAAAAGTATTGAATAAAGTTACTTCCAGTTTAGAGATGACTAAATAGGGAATAGGGGACAGAGGACAGTTTGGGTCTGTTTTTTCTATTTTTTATTATCATCAAGAATTACAGATGCAAGAATTTTCAATCTAATATGCTGTAATTTTGGTGTTATCTCAGACAATTGTTTTCATTTAAAACTGTTTAACTACTGCTGTATTTAAATTTTACCTTGCAAAAATCCGATCAGATTTTGTACAAATGATTCACTCAGGTCATTTTGAGAACTTTCCGCTTTGGCTTCTAACCCGGAAACCATTACTTCTTCCTCTGTCTTAGGAGGCTTAATGTCTACTAAAGGCATTTCCTCACACAAGTTAACTGCAATCAGACGGAAGGCAATCCGTTGAATATCTATAATGGGTATACCCAAATGTTGGGATATGGTTTTCACAGAAGTCTGGCCATCCACAAATTCCCAAACTTGCCATTCCTGCTGATTCAAATGCAGATATGGCTTATCTTCAATACTAGAAATTAAACCAGAAGTTGTATCTGGTAGTTTTTCTAATAAAGCATCCCATTTTTTTAATGCTCGTAAACCCGCCAAAGTAACCTCTGTTGCTGGTGCGCTCAAGCCAGTCATTTCTAAAAATGGTAAAGATGCTTGGTTATCAAACTTAAAATAACCGTCTTGAAACTCAAACAAGGTACACACTTGTTGCATTACTTGTATATAGAACAATATCTTTAAGTTTTCTGGTTGTATTATACCCTCAGTTTTTAGTACAGTACCCATTGGTTTACTCAAGACATTAAACATTGGGGAAAGATCGCAATCGCCTATCCAATTCCTTTGTTTGAGCATAATCGATAACCCTTGACTATCAAGGCGATTAGCCGCAGCAACAATTTGTCCCTGTTGTAACCAAATATAATGATTTTGCACTTGCTCGGGCAAATTTGCGGGCGAAGTACGCAAAGTTAACAACCCTGTTTTATTGCCATGTTCCAATAATTGAAACACTTCTGGCAAGGAGAATTCTGCCAATCTCCCATCAAGAGACATAAATTCTATTACTCCCCAATAAATTTTCTCACACGATGAACTAAAGCTTTACGTTACACCAACTTTCATGGAATACTGCAACAAATTCACAATTGTCTTAGCAGCAGAAACTTTATCTCTGGGATCGACAATCAAAGCCGGTGGACTATTTTTAGACTCGTATCCCAAAGCGATGATCACATTGTCCTTGCTCCATGCTTTTGGAGCATCCGTATGTGTAATTCCAATAATCATAGGAATATCAGCCCTTTGTTTCATGAAACTGATGATACGTCGCGTGTAGCGAAATTCATGGGGACGATGGGCTGCTACTAGGAGGAGGTAAGCATGAGCCTTACGAATTAAAATATCCCACATAAAGTCAAACCTGGACTGTCCCGGTGTTCCATATAGATGTAATACCTGATTTTGTCCAAACTGTAAACGACCAAAGTCCATTGCAACTGTGGTACTTTGTTTGAGGTTTGCGGTTTCATCCGTTGCTTTGCGATCTGTATCTACGGTTCCGATTTCACTTACAGAACGAATGAAGGTAGACTTGCCTGCACTTACTGGTCCTGTGATCACCAAACGCATTACTTCCATAGGATATTTCCGCCACTGAAACGATTGCTTAAAATTTTCAAATTTAAACCCAGTAAAAAAACAAATTATTTGTATACTTTTTGTTAAGTTCTACTAACGTGAGTTCGATGATTTTTAAATCCTGAAATCCTTTAGCTTTATAGGAATTCGGTTTGAATATTGAAAAAAATTAGGTATTTGCAGGGTGCATTATGACGCTAGTCTAATGCATCATTACCCCTATATAATGGTTATAATGGTGCGTTGCGCTGGGCGACAACACACCCTACGTATATTTCAAAAATCAATTAGGATTCCTATATCTATAGCGTTTCCCCAGCAACTGAGGTACACCTAAATCCTTCCCACTAAAAAAGTAGCTTGCAAAAATGTACTTCATCACTAGTACTCCACCACATTAATTTTGACAAGTCGTGGGTGCTTAGATCCCCGACTTCTTAAATAAGTCGGGGATCTGTTCAATTAATTAATAGTATTAGCACCAGTAGCAACTAACCGTTTGAACAATCCTTCTGTCCATCCTGTTTCTTGCAGAACTGCGGATGAAGAAACTTCCACATATGCTTGTTCAATAAAAGCTAGGTCAATCATGCAAATTCGACCTAGAGCATCCTTAAGTTCTTCAGGCTGATTATCATTTTTTAAACGCTGTCCAACCTTTTGGACTACTGTTGCCATAGCGGGTACGACATGCTGGGGCCCAATACCAATACGTACATGAACTAAGCCAATTTTCCAACGACGGTTAGCGTATTCAACACCCCATTCATCCATACCTGTAAACATTTCCATAAACCAGTCTGTAAAAGTTTTATGGAGACGTTGCATGCGTTCTTCACTTTGGTGTAACATATTTGCCATTTCTTCATCTCGTTCGAGATAAGCATAAAATGCATCAGACATATCAGGGGCAATGAGCTTACCCCAATCAGCATGGGATTTGAGCAAAGCTTTATCCTCATCTGTAAAGTTAACTCTTTGTTCTAGTGTGGAAAAAAAAGTGCGTGGATCTAAAGTCATGTCTGGTTATTCCTAGTATTTGTGAGAACAATTGAGCAAAACGACGTAAAATTCAGCTAGAATCCGAGTAATATCAAATCTGCTTCTGGACTTACCATATTTTCGTCATCTCACCCCCTCTCCTTAATAGTTCGAGGGGAAGGGAGTGAGGTTTTTGCGGTAACTAATCATCCGGATTTCATATAATTGGGGCAACAACATATTTAATTTCCACAAAAATAATCAACCTTGTTTGCAATCAGCACTAGCAAAAATCAATAACACTGCCCCTGAACTACAACCAACCATAATGGCGCAGATGATTTTTCACAAAATGCCTAATCAAATTAAGGTATTTAAAGGATGTCTGAAATTATTTTTGTGTTATGCCCAACACTGGTAGATATTCAAAAAATTAAACCCTGTGACTTTCTTTGACCATTCATAATTAATGGTAAAGTTAGACAATATGAAGCTAGACTAGTTTTTGTTAAAAAACTGAGATTGTCTGTATTCCCTTTTCCTAAAGTAATATCCTCGACGTTCTTAGGGAGCAATACAATTGACTAATAGTATGCTCAAGAGTCAAGGGGATTCTAGATAAACCCCGTCCATGTTGAAACCTGGAGTTTTTTGGTGATTGAGATGTGTCATTTACGACGCTCCGTAGGCGCGCAACGGCTTCTCGTAGAGTAGTAATCTTGCTCTTCATGGATCGAAAACTAGGGTTATCAAGGTAGATGAGGTTTAAAACCTGATAACTTTTCAAACATCCGATGGTTGCAAATTATCTGAGATTCTGTATAGATTCTGATAAATTATACTGCTACCAGATTAGAACTCATTAAAACTTTTTTGAGTTCGCTTAAAGTCCTTTTAACTTCAAGCATCATTAAACCTTGTTTAGCTTCCTTCGCGGCTAAAACTAGGAATACGGCATCATCACCACAGCTAAGAAGAATGCTATAACCTTGGTCCCCTTCTACACCAATTTGTTGAATAGTACCTCTAGCAAGCTCGCCTCCAATTCTCTCACCCAAAGAAAGCATCGCTGCAGACATAGCAGATACCCGCTCCTCATCCATTTTACCAGGTAAACTAGATGATAAAGGTAGACCATCAGGAGTAACTAAAGCAGCACCTTGAATGTCATTGGTAGAGGTAACAAAATTTTGTAAGATAGAGTTGATTTTGTCCAGATTAATTGCCATTTTTCTTATCCTTATAGATTGTTTATTGATTTATTAAGCAAGAGTCTCGAAAGCCATAACATCGTACTCTTCCCCTCCTAGGACGGACTCAAGTTGCTTACCACGCAATGCTATTTATTAGTTTGAATTTAACTATTTCTTAGTGTTTGGATAACCGGATTATTACTGAAATTTTTTTGTCTTAAATTTAGGATGTTTATTGTTATATTTTGTAACACTAAAGCGGGATTTATATAGTTGATTTTGCAGTATTGAATGATTTGCAATATTTTCGGTCGATTCAGGTACAATTTATCCATGGCTGAACAAGATTTACAGCTGGAAATAAATATTGTATCAACTTGAGAAACCTTCTCTTGACTAGTTCTCAATAGAAACTTAATTCTAGCGAGTACAATTTAGTAGCTAGGCTATCAAGTGCATCTAACGCTTCTTCTGTCAAATACACTGAATAAAATCAGCATTTTCAAATATTGAACTTACGCAAATTAGACTTACTTATTGCGACATAAATGCAATAAGTGGATTATGGATTAATTTCCCATATTGTGGTAATTACGTAAGTATTCCGTGGATTATGTATTACGTACGTGGATATTTATTAAAAATTGTATTGACGATCGCGATCGCCTACTTTCTTTACAAATCTTATTAATTTTTGTATTAGATTTGCTTTCTGCGATAAAAGCTCTATATTTGTATTTACTTGGATGTATTTGCAATTTACACACTGATATTAAATAGGATAGACGCAAAGTTACAAAGAAAGATAAAGGTGATTTTGACGTTTCATATCCTGATTCAGCAATGCCAAAAAAGTAATGGTAATAACTGTCGTCATCTTGAACACAAGTATCGCGTTGATGTTACTTTATGTAGCTTTGCAATTATGGCGACTAAAGTTACGTCTAGTCAAAATCACAAATTGGATAATCTTTGTTGATAGTCAGGCTCACACCTTACTGGGAGAAGCACTGGAGCAAATAAATATTAGCCAGGAAAATGTTTCTCATCTAGGACATAGAAAACAGAGACTAGATTCGCAAATTCAAAATCTACAACAAGTTATACGTTTAATTGTGTGGGGTAAACAGTTGTGGGGGCGTTATTTGTGGCTCATAAAGTCGAATAAATAGCGAATTTTGCAAATTAACCTGTTGTCACCCAAGAAAAACAGGTAAAATCTTGTGAAACCTGCAAGCCGTGACAAACCTATACAATGGGTGTAAGGAGGGAAAGTACAAAATGTCTAACAAGCATTCCGGAGTATTTATTGGCGGTTTAATGCTGGGAACAGCCATTGGCACATTGACAGGATTACTCATAGCTCCACGTAAAGGGCGTGACACACGTAAACTTTTGCAGAAATCGGCTCGTGCTATCCCTGAGGTAGCAGAAGATTTATCAACAAGTCTGCATATTCATGCTGAGAGGATTTCCCATCATACCCGCTTAAATTGGCACGAAACCATAGAAAGACTACAGCTGGCTATTGCAGCTGGTATAGACGCAAGTCAGAGGGAGAACCAAACTTTGAACCAAGAAACTACCTTGGAAAATGTAAATTCCTTGAACCAGGAATAGAGAGGTAATAGATAAGATAACTGTGAGCGAACCTCTATTTTGGCTGGGATTATCCATTCTTTTAGTCGCCGTCAGCTTAACTGCGGTGTTAATAACTGCTATACCTGCTTTGCAAGAGTTGGCACGGGCAGCACGCAGCGCAGAAAAGTTATTTGATACACTCTCAAGAGAGTTACCTCCCACTCTAGATGCTATTCGTATGACTGGTTTGGAAATTACAGATTTGAGCGATGATGTTAGTGAAGGAGTTAAAAGTGCGACTCAAATCGTCAAACAAGTTGATCGCAGTATTGATGGTGCTAAGAGACAAGCTCAAAATGTTAGTATCAATACCCGCAGTATTTTTGTGGGAATGAAAGTAGCATGGAAAACTTTTACACGCCCACAATCAAGTAAAAGGTTAGTCAATCGTCGCCTTTCCTTGTTAAACCAAAAAAAAAGCTCTTCATCTTTACCTCTGGGAGAGCGGGAGCGAGATATTTAATCGGCTTTGTACTGCAAGATGTGAATTAACAGCTACTATTATCCCAACTCATAGGGAATGTATGCTCCAAGAAGGAAGAAAAATCTTGATCGCATGGGAAATTTTCTTGATCTAGAACAGTAATCACTTTGTTATAAATTGCTTGTGCTTGTTCTGGAGAATCACCAATGCTGGTTAATCCCAATTTACCAAATTGGGAAAGACATCCCATTAAATGAAAGACGTTTCCTGTCTCTGTTCCAGTATCAAAGTGTAGTCTGTGGTGGGCAATAATATCCATTAAGTCGTTGGGAAGCAGCCCGCGATATTTTTCCTTTTGTAGGTTATCAGTGGCAACATAATATTTTGGTCGTCCTTGCTGACTGCGAAATAAACCTGTTTCTAAATCGTAACGACCATTAGTTAATAATTTTAGGGTCATAAAGGGGTGGGTAGTACCACCTTTACGCAAGTTGATTTCAATTGCCTGAATATCCCAGTTACCATCTTCCTGTTTAACGGTGATAAAATCTACTCCGTATCTCTCTAAGGCTCCTTTTTCTGCCAATTTTCTACCAATTTTCAACCCTAATTCCTGTAATTGCAAGCGATAATTTTCATCTGCGGGGAATTTACAACCAAGATAAATTTGACCATCAGGACCCCCCAAAATTTGGTCGTGGGTAGAGAGAATTTCCACGTCTCCTAGGGGGGTAATTCTACCTTGAACACTAGGCGAACGCTTAATTTCTCCTTCGACAAATGCTTCGACAATTGCTCCTAATTCCACAATTCTGCCAGAAAAGTTTTTCCATGTTTCCTGGGAGGCTTGAAAACTTAAACTGGAAAAGTGATCGCTAATAGCAGTTACTCTTTGATTATGGGATGCATTGGGGGGTGCTAAATTGGCGATTGGTTGTAAATCTAGCAGTGCATTACCTTCTCCGGAAAATCCTTCATTCAGTTTCACCACCATTCTTTTTAATGTGGGTTGGCGTTCCCATAAATTTGCTGCTGCTATTGCTAAGTCTTGGTGATTCCAAACTAGTTGGCTACCATCTGGATGGGGGGTTCCACTTTCTGCAAATATCTGTCTACTACCGCTTTTTGTGCCCCAAGTTTGTAGATTGGGAGCCGCAGCGTATAAAGGTACACCCAATTCTAGAGATAGTTCTGCTTCTAAATCCGTGCAGTTATAGCAGATCATAAAAGATTTCTCAATCCTCAGGGCTTGACGAATGCGGTTAAGTAAGCGGGGACGTTCTAAAATTTTTTGGCTGAGGGGTTTGAGGGAAGCATCATAGGTAGACAACAGCATCAATCGATTACGAGCATGGGAAAATGGGATACCTGGTAACAATTGTAGATAATAATCAATAATACTCGGATGTAGGGGTACGGAGGTAACATAAATTAATCTGTTACGGGGATTCCACAGGCGAATTAGGGCAAATAGGAGGCGTTCTTCATAATGCTCTACCCCTTCTACTTTTTTTAATTCCCGTTGATCGATGCTGAGGGAAGGAATAACTAGAATATCCACATCACTTTTTGCCGAGCCCTCATCAATACTTTGCCAGCGATCGCTTAAGGTTAATTGTAGCTGACGAAATTGATCGACTTGTTTAAAATCAGAAATATTTAGCATTTGCATGGTGTCAGCTTCTCCCTTACTACCTCTAGATCTATCTGGTATATCTTAATAAATACGCAGATGCCTACAAACTAAAGATTTTTATTCTTAACTCTTAACACTGATTAAATGGATGACACTGATGACACGGATAGTTAATAACGCAACAATTAACTGTCAACTGTCAACTGTCAACTGTCAACTCTTAACTCTTTTCAGAGTTTAAGAATTATCCGCGCCAAATTGAAATAAATCAACACTCCCGCCACATCTACAGCCGTGGTGATAAATGGTGCTGACATCAAAGCTGGATCTAGTTTGAGAAAACGGAATAAAAAAGGTAAAGCAGAGCCAGAAATGGAAGCTAAAACCGAAATAGCTATGAGACTACAACCAACGGCCATAGCTACCTCTAAGTTATTTTGCAGGAGAAAAGCCCACACTGTAGCGATGGAACCTAGCATTACTCCCAACAAAGCTCCAGCCATTCCTTCCCGCACAATTACCTGGAATGTTCCCAGGGAACGAATTTCATCCGTATTCATCCCGCGAATTACTACCGTAGAAGATTGAGCCCCCACGTTACCACCAGTACCAGTTAGCAGGGGGATAAAGGCCGCCAAGGTGACGAATTTTTGTAAAATACCTTCCTCTGATTTAATAATTGTCCCGGTAATGGTATTAGTTACTAATAATACTAGTAACCATACAACTCGCTTGCGAGCAACGGCGAGCAAACCAGTTTGGAAGTAGTTGTCACCTCCAGATTGCACCCCTCCACCCAAAGCATAAATATCTTCGGTGGTTTCTTCTTCGAGAATATCAATCACATCATCAACGGTAACAATACCGACTAATCGCTTTTCTCTATCCACCACAGGAACAGCCAAAAAGTCGTATCTTTGGATCAATCTAGCAACTTCTTCTTGATCCGCGTCTGTATGTACAAACACCACTTCCTTAGTCATTATCTCACCCATTGTGCGATCGGGTTGAGAAATCACCAACTCTCGTAGGGAGACAATCCCAGTTAAATGGCGGGCTGCATCGGTAATATAGAGATAATAAATAATTTCACTGGCATTAGCTAAACTGCGAATTCGTTCTAGGGCATTTGCCACCGTAAAATTTTCTTTGAGGGATATTAACTCTGGTGTCATAATCCGCCCAGCCGTATTAGCTTCATAACCTAATAATTGGGCTGTGGCTTGTCTTTCTGCTGGGCTGAGTTGTTCTAAGAGACGATTGACAATTTTTGCTGGTAACTCATCAAATAACTTAGCACGATCGTCCGGCGACATTTTATCAACAATGTCAAGGACATCGTGACTGCGTAATTCCCCAATTAACCTTTCCTGGATACTGTAATCCAGATATTCATAAACCTCAATTGACTCATCCTTGGAAAGTAAGCGAAACGCCAAGGCATGCATGGCTTCAGGTAAACCTTCAATGGCTTCCGCAATATCCACAGGTTGTACGGGAACTAAAATAGCTTTGGCACCACTGAAGTCTCCTTCTTCCAACAACATTTGCAGCTGTTTTCGTACTAAATCTCTTAGTTCTCGGCGAGACATATCGGCATCGCGGAGAACAGAGGTACTATTGTTTGTCTCAGTCACAGTTAGTCCGCCTTACCAGAGACATTTTCAACATTGGATTTTGAATTTTGGATTTTAGATTTTGGATTTTGGATTTTAGATTTCCCCCTTGGAGAATGCCATTTTTCATAAATGACAGAGGTGGCTAAAAGTGAATAACGCCAGATCGCCATTTGATTTGTTTGGTGAGCTAATATGACTATCTCCCCACAATTCCCATACTCCCCACCCTGCAAGATTTATAAGACTTATGGGTAAGGCACGGGGGAACACAGGGGGGGTTGGATTTTGGATTTTGGCATAAATTCTCCAATTTCATCGACTCCAATTAATTTTTGGTAGATTTAGCGTTACGCGAAGCGTCAAGCCCTCGGCTTATCGCTCCTAATTGTAAACCAGGGGGGTAATTTCCTTCGGTTTTAATACGTTTAATTTCAGTATCTGCAACCCGTAGGTTAAGTTTGACTACCAAGGACTGGACAATATCCCCTCTGTCAATTACACCTGCTACCGCACCGGCGGGGGTGAGTACGGTGATGTAAGGTAAATTTTCTGTTTCCAGTTTATTAATTACATCTGCTAAATCAGTTGATTCAGTAACGGTGGGAATTTCCGTTAGGGGATGGGCGATAGTTTGCAAGGTTTGGGTTTCCCACTCACTTCTTTCTGTGTGACGTAAATCATCAATGGTAACTAGTCCCCGGTAACGTCCATCGGATTCAGCAAAATAAACTGGGGATTGTAGAGATTGATCTACTGCTAATAAGTATATATCCGCAAAAGAACGCAAGGATGAATTGGCATTGACTACGCGAAAATTACGGGTCATGACATCAGCTGCTCTTATTTGCAGTAATGTTGATTGTAAAATTGCTACACGGTCATATCTAGTGGCGTTACGAATACCGAACCACCCCAATAAAACAATCCACAACCCAGTTATCAATTCCCCGGTCAAATAATCTACCAAAAATCCGAAAGCGATCGCTAAATAACCTAAAATTAGCCCTGACTTGGCTGCTAATCTAACTGCTTGGAAGCGATCGCCCGTAGCTTGCCATAGTGCTGCTTTTAACACTTGCCCGCCATCCAAAGGTAAGCCGGGAATTAAGTTAAATAACCCCAAAACCAAGTTGATTTTTGCTAAATTTCTTACCATTGAGCTGAGGATTGTATTATCCGGCAAAATATGACTGAAGAAATAAAGTAAGAAAAATAGGGCAATACTCACCAATGGTCCAGCAATTGCTACCTGAAAGGCTTTGCCTGGAGTTTTTGATTCTTCTTCAATGGCCGCAATACCACCGAATAAAAATAGGGTAATTGAATTAACTTTTATACCTTGGGCTTTGGCTACTAAACTATGGCCCAATTCATGTAACAATACGGAGGCAAATAGCAATAGAGCCATGCCCATACCCGCGCTCCAAGCGAGGATAGTTCCCAATTCCTGGTAAGCTACACCAAAGTTGAGGGTGGCTAGCCCTAAAATCACAAACCATAAGGGATCTAAGAATAGAGGAATCCCAAATAAAGAACCAATTTTCCAATTTGTTTGCATATATATTTCCTGGGTTGCAAAATAATGTATATTATTTAATCTTTTAGTGAACAAAATATTACCTGATGTTTTGCAGCCCAGGCAATATTTAGTGAGCGAACTCCTTACACACAGCTCTAACTCTTAGCATAAACAATTTTGGTCGTGTAAATAAGGCTAACATCTACAATATCTCAAAAGCTCATAGCACAAGTATTCTTTGTTGATTACGTTTTTTTGCTCACTTGCCCTAGTGCTCCACCACGTTAATTATCAGGGGTAGAGGATAAAACCGCATTAGCGAAGCCATGCCTGAAAGGCTTTAGGCGCAAAGAGCGCGAAGGAAGAGGAAGAGAGGACAGGTATAGAATTTGATTTACCCAGCAGAATTAAATTGGTGGAGTACTAGTACTCGACCAACTTAATTATCAGGGGTTTGGTATTACATCCGCCTGGGGTTGAAAACCCCAGTCTAATAGCTAAAGTCGTCTAAAGACGACTGGGAAATACCCTGCAAAATTAAATTGGTGAAGTACTAGTACTCGACCACGTTAATTATCAGGGGTAGAGGATAAAACCGCATTAGCGAAGCCATGCCTGAAAGGCTTTAGGCGCAAAGAGCGCAAAGTTAGAGAAGGAGAGAATAAGTATAGAACTTGGTTTGCTCTGCAAAGTTAACTTGCCAGAGTACTAGTGTTCTGTCCCATAAAATATGATGGTAAAAATAATGACTTGTGGGTCAGGCATCCCTGCCTGACCATTGCACAGCCAGGATGGCTGTGCCACAAACCCTCAAAATTAATGGGACAGAGCACTAGGGCGTTTTGGGGTGATAGGAATAGAGCCGATTCCCTCAATTACATGGAATTATTACCCAGCCTAGATGCGGCCGATATTAGTTAATCCTAAAACAATGCCAATACCGATCGCATGACCGAAGCACATTGCTGCAACAAATGCGGGAATACTAACGGGTAAAAAAGGGAACTTGGGACCAACTAGAGGCTGCTTGATTTTAAAAGTTAGCAGCAGAGATACTAAACAGCTAACACTAATAATGATGCCTACGGTGTTGTTCCACTCTGGTGTTGCTGGAACTGATGCAGCAGCTAGTAAAATTAATGACATGAATTTATCTCCTGAATGGAAAAATTACAGTAAACACAGACCAAATTATTATAAATTAGCTGATAAATAGGGAAAAAATAAATATTTTTGCGGCAAATACTATATCTTTTAGTATTTATAACTATTTTTTTTGATTTTTGCTAGTTTGCTTCGGTTTGTTTTTGCAAAAAATAGCCAGCGATCGCATACGTAATATTGTATACTACGATAATAGTAATAAGAAAGCAAGTTTTACATGGGATGGCAAATTTTTCATAGCCTGATAAGCTTACAACATAATAATTTTAAAGTTATTCAGCAAGCCCTATTTATGAGTTCATCCGTAGCGCCAAATAACTTGCTAAAATCAACAAGTGATTCAGGCTAATTTCAACCATTGCCAATATTTCTTTGTTTGAATGCGAATTAAGATTTGTGGAATTACTCAACCCAGCCAAGGAGTAGCAATATCCAAACTTGGTGCCCACGCATTAGGATTTATTTGCGTTTGTGCCTCACCCCGTTATGTTACTCCCAGTCAAATTAGGACAGTGGTAGAAGTACTACCACCAACCATTGGCAAAATAGGTGTGTTTGCCAACACTATTACAGAAGAGATTGCTCGCATAGCAACCAATTCTGGATTAACTGGAATTCAATTACATGGAGATGAGTCTCCGGCTTTTTGTCAGCAATTACGTCATTATTTACCAGACACGGAAATTATTAAGGCTTTGAGAATACATAGTTGGGAAGCATTGCAAAAAGCACAGATTTACAATTGTTGTGTAGATACCTTATTACTTGATGCGTATCACCCCCAGCAGTTGGGTGGTACAGGTAAAACCCTAAACTGGGAAATGTTGAAAGAATTTACCTCTCCCAAGCCTTGGTTTTTAGCTGGGGGATTAACACCAGATAATATTTTGGATGCTCTTAGTTATGTACATCCTCATGGCATTGATTTATCTAGTGGAGTAGAACGTGCTCCTGGTGATAAAGATATAGATAAGGTAACCAAGTTATTTGCAACCTTAAAGGGCAAAGTTTGATAAGAACGCCAAGCCCTGAATTTTCATGGGAAAAACCGGGTTTTTGACTATTGGTGATTGAGAAATTTTGACTTGCCCAAGGCAAGAAATATCTGTGATATGAGAATCCCCGTCCATAAATGGAAGGGGAGTGCCAATTTAGAAAAATCCTGGCTGATGGCGAATTAAGTTGAAATATTCTTCCCGAGTTTTTTGCTCTTCTTGGAACACACCTAACATGGCACTAGTAACAGTCCAAGAACCGGGTTTTTGTACTCCACGCATTACCATGCACATATGGCTAGCTTCAATGACAACGGCAACACCTTGGGGTTCGAGAATAGTCTGAACAGCTTCAGCAATTTGCCTTGTGAGGCGCTCTTGTACTTGTAAACGGCGGGAATACATTTCTACAATGCGAGCTAGTTTGCTCAAGCCTACAACTTTCTGATTAGGAATATAAGCCACATGAGCTTTACCCATGAAAGGCAACATATGGTGTTCGCATAGGCTAAAAACACTGATATCCCGGACTAATACCATCTCATTGTGCCCTTCATCAAAGATGGCACCATTAACCAGTTCTTCCAGGGATTGTCTGTAGCCACTGGTGAGAAAACTCATGGCTTCTGCCACCCGCTTTGGTGTTTTCAGTAGTCCTTCCCGCTCGGGATCTTCCCCTACTCCCAACAATAATGTCCTAACGGCTTCCTTCATCCCTTCCATTTCTTTCTCTGTGGGCGGATGAAAATCAGCTTGCTTGCCATTGAGGGTATTACGATCTGGTCTAGTGCTTTTTATAGCATCTGTTAAATCAGGAATTAAAGGTGATTGGGAAGAGTTAGAACCGTTGGAACTAGCAATAGTCATGATTTGAGTCTTTCTAGGATTTTTGTATTTGAAGAATAGATTCTACAACGCGATTAATGTTGTGTATTTGTGCATCTAGATGCTCATAGAACCCCTGCACTGGGCATGATAGTTAATTCATCGATCGCTGCTTGTTGTGGTAATAATGCGACGTTGAGAATTGATTGAGCCACAATTTCTGGGGTCAGCATACGAGAACGGTTAAGGTTGGCATTCACTGTTTGCGTATCCCAAAGTTCTGTGTTTACGGCTCCAGGGCAAATGGCGGTGACGCGAATCCCGTGGGCACGTTCTTCCTGTGCCAATGCTTGGGAGAAGGCTATTAAACCTGCTTTACTCACGGAGTAGGCTCCCCAGCCGGGAAATGCTTGCTTACCTGCCACGGAGGAGACATTGATTACTGTCCCTACTCCCTTTGTCCGCATAGCTGGTAGGAGTCCCATAGTACACTGAAAAACACTAGTAATGTTTAAATCAAGTACCTGTTGCCAGTCGTGCAAGGGAGTATCCTTTAAATCGTTGGTATAGCCTATACCAGCATTGTTGACCAAAATATCTATATCCCCAAATTCACTGGCGATCGCTTGTATTTTTGATTGTACTTGGTCAACACAAGCCAAGTCCACACCATACACTTTAGCTGTAACTCCTACCTGTTCGGCAGCTGTAGCCACCGCAGTCAATTTATCAACAGAACGGCTGACTAGGGCGATGTCTATTCCCGCCTTTGCAAATGCCAGAGCTGTCGCTTTTCCAATTCCACTACTTGCCCCAGTAATGAGGGCACGTCGTTTGTGCTCAACACTCATGCTGTTTTCTCAATTTTTTGGCAGTTATCAAATTCCATTGCCACAAGGCTATTCCGACTTTGAGATTTGTAATGATGAAACACATCTCAAAACCTGAATCATTGCTTGTGACGGATGCTATACTGCGTTGCCTTTATGGGCGTAGTATGGTCCATCGCGTTGTCAGGTATAACAATAATTAATATGTTTTCCTGACAAATAATTGTGTGAAATCTCAATTTTCTAGGCATACCCTAGGGGTAGCTGATGTATTATTACATGGTAATTAGCAGACAGACCTGGTAATTGAACGAGTTGAACTCTCAACGCTAAAAGCTGTCTATCTCCCAAAAATGTAAATGCCTATGGTAGATTCAGATTGTTTAGAAATCTTTACATACCATAGGCAATTATAGCACTGGTGTTATGCCAATGAATAATATTTGTTGTTATGAGTGAGAAAGTTCAGTAAACACACCAATTTTGCGGAATTTTTCATACCGTTGTTGCTGTCTTTCCTGGGGAGTTAAATGTTTGATTGACTCTAGGTTGGTTAACAGAGCATCTTTGAGAATTTTTGCTGCTGACAAGGGGTCAGAATGAGCGCCGCCGGTGGGTTCGGTAAGAATTTGGTCGATGATGCCCAGGTTTTTGAGGTCGTGGGAAACAATTTTTAAAGCCATTGCTGCTTGGGGAGCTTTGCTGGCATCTTTCCACAGAATAGCGGCACAGGCTTCTGGGGTAGCGACGGTATAAACGGCGTGTTCAAACATGAGTAAGCGATCGCCCACACCAATTCCTAAAGCTCCACCAGAACCACCTTCACCAATCACGGTACAAATAATCGGCACTTCAAAACGGAACATTTCTCGGAGATTATAGGCGATCGCTTCTCCTTGTCCTTTATGTTCGGCTTCTATGCCTGCCCAAGCACCAGGGGTATCAATAAAGGTAATGATTGGCATACCAAACTTATTGGCGTGTTCCATCAGTCGTAGGGCTTTGCGGTAGCCTCCTGGGGCTGGCATGCCAAAGTTGCGAGCTACGTTATCCTTGGTATCTCGCCCTTTTTGATGACCCAACATGACCACTGGCTGCCCATCTAAGCGGCCAACACCACCCACTAGGGCTGGATCGTCACTACCACGGCGATCGCCATGTAATTCCATCCATTCATCGCTAATTGCCTGAATATAGTCAAGGGTACTGGGACGACGGGGATGGCGAGCCACCTGTAGTTTCTGGGAGGGAGATAGGCTGGTAAAAATTTCCTCCCGCAGTTGCATCGCCCGGGTTTCTAGCTGACGAATTTGACCAGAGACATCAACGCCATTTTCTTCTGCAAGTTCGCGAATTTGTTCAATTCGGTTGGCTAATTCTGCCAGTGGCTTTTCAAAATCTAACAGTAGCGGTTTACGCTCAGTAGTTGCCATCTTAAGATTTATTTTGTATTGAATGTAGAGTTACGAATAGCCCAAAACGGAATTCAAAAGTTAAGAGTCAAAAGAAGGAGAAAAGAGTTGATAGTTGTTAGTTGATAGTTGTTAGTTGAGAGGGAAGAGTTAAGGGTTAAGAGTAAAATACCATCAACCATCAACTGTCAACTGTCAACTACCAACCATCAACTGTCAACTGTTAAACCAGCAGTGGTCTAAATCCGTGTTTAACTGAGATTTGACCAATCTGCTCCATTTTGTCTACGGTAATCTGATTTCGCCCCCAAGAAAAGTTAGTGTATAACTTCTCGAATTCCAGCAACATAGATTCAGCAAAGCAGGCAAACAGTTGTCGCGCTGGTACATCCATGTTAACAATTTGCATAATTTTCCAGTCAATATCCAGGGAATGTTCTACAATGCCGCCATTGAGTACATGGACATCAGGATGCTGGAGTTTTGTGGCTAAATTTTTAGGATAGCCGCCATCGATTAATAAACAAGGTTTCTTAAAAGTTTGAGTCTCTACTTCTAAACCCTTAGGCATGCTGGCAACCCAAACCACGATATCAGCTAGGGGTAAAGCTGCCTCCAATGCCATAATTTTGCCACGCCCTAGTTCTGCTTGTAATTCTTGCAATCGGTCTTGGTTACGAGCAATTAGTAACAAATCTTGGACATCTGTTTTTTTATCTAGCCAGCGACAAACTGCACTACCAATGTCACCTGTTGCCCCACAAACTGCTACTGTGGCTTGGGATAGGTCAATTCCTACTTGCTGTGATGCTTGCTCTACTTGCTGACAAATAATATATGCCGTGTGAGTGTTGCCCGTAGTGAAGCGTTCAAATTCCAGTTTAATGTTACGAACCTGTGGAAATTTATCTAAGTTAAAATTCTCAAAAATAATTGAGGAAAAACCACCTAAAGCTGTAATGTTAACACCATGTTTTTGGGCATGGGCCATAGCATTCAAAATTTTGCGAGTTGCGGTCTTAATTCTCCTATTCGCTAGCATTTCCGGCAGAAAACAGGATTCCACATAACGACCTTCAATTTTTTGCCCTGTAACACTAGTAACGGTAATGTTATCTACTATTTGTGGCGGGGCACTGCACCAGAAATCTAGACCTTGATCGGCATATTCGGGATATCCCAATTCTCTGGCTACTAGTTGAGCGTGTTGTAAACTCGTAAGATGTCCTATAAGACCAAACATGAACTATTGTATTAAGCGTGTGCTTGTATAAAAGCTGGCAGGTAATTCGGGTTTAGATATTACTAAGTCTTAAAAATACTACACAAAGGGCAAGAAAAGCTAGGAGTGAGGGAGTGAAGAGTTTATAGTTGACAGTTGATAGTTGACAGTTTTAACTTCTTCACTCTTTAACTCCTTCCCTCCTTCACTTAGGGACTTCCAGATAAAAAAATATCCCATAGTTATCAGATAACAAAACCTGTAAACTTCACTGTCAACCGTCAACTGTCAACCTTCTTGTGGGATAATTTATTTCCTGGAGTTCCCTTATCTCCTCAGTCCATATGCTGATAGGCGCATGATGTCACGGGTAGTAAAGCCTATGTTACTTAAAGCTTCTCCGTATTGAATCATAAAATCTTCGACCAAAGCTTCTTTTTCCATGGCCAGGGTTTCCGCATCCTGTTCAACTTCATTCAGCATTTTCCAGACAATGGGAAGATTTTCCCGGTTAGCTTCTTCTAACTCAGCTTTTGATTCCTCAAAATTTTCCTGTAACCAAACTTCCCCAAAATTGAGATGGCTATACTCTTCTTTTACAACACCTTCAGTAATTTTACGGGCAAAACTATCAGCTACTGGGATGTAGATGTTGTATGCAGCGATCGCAAAACATTCGATAATTAAAGATTGAATTAGCAAACAAGTGACTACTTTACCTTCCTTGGCTGCTGTTTGGAAATTTGCATGCAAGCCAGCGAAAAAGTCCTTGGCAAATTCCATGTCAGGGGTGACTTTCAAGTTACGCCCACAAGCTTCAAACCCTTTCTTGTGGCGACTTTCCATTTTTGATAAGCGAATCAGTTGTTCCTTATCTTCTGGCAGCAGTTCAGCCAATTTGATGTAATTTTCATGGGCTTCTTGTTCCCCTTCAATGACGATCGCATTAATGCGACTGTAAGCATCTTTATATGTTTCGCTGGAAAAATCAAGTTCGGACTGAGTAGCAAGCTGCTGCATCGTAATATTTACTCCTGGATATTATCAAGTATGTAAAACTTAACAAAGTTGAATGTATCCTATAAGTTAAGGACAACGTTGGTTTAAATTTCCTTAACTTACAAAACAAAGAATCTGATTGCAAGGTATGGGAAGTATGAATTCATGAAGCCAACCCTGAGGATAAATCCAGGGAGTAAAAATTAAGGATGCATCGCCACAACATTTGAGCCATGGGTTAAATTTAGGTGTCGGTGTTATCCGGCGAACAACCTTTGACTTCATCCTTCCATCCTAAACTGAGAGAAACACCTTTACAGGGGTTTTAATCCTTGCATGGGCTACAGTGATTTAATTTAACTTAACAAATCACTATGTAATAGATTAGCCTTTGTGGGGGTCTATACTCTAGTGTTAAGCAATAAATGATCTAATGGTACTCATATTAAAATCTAATTGGCAGCCTAAGTATTCTCTATGGTTAAGCATTGCCATTTTACTATTGGGAGTGGGGATTGTCTTACTCCCATTGGTTGTAGTATTGCTCACATCCCTGACACAACCGGGAAGTGATGGGTTATCTTTGGATAATTATCGTGATGCTTGGCAAAGGGGTAAGTTTTTACTGGCGTTTGCTAATTCTACTTTGGTTGCTCTAGCGGTTACGGCGTTGCAAATCATGACTTCGGCTCTAGCTGGCTATGGTTTGGCAAGGTTGCAGTTTTGGGGAAAACAGGGAATTTTATTAATTATTTTGGCCACTTTGGTGATTCCCTTTCAGATGTTGGTGATTCCCATTTTTTTGGTGCTGAAATGGGGACATTTAATTAATACTTACTGGGCGATTATTTTACCTACTGCTGCCAATGGTTTTGGAATTTTCTTACTAAAGCAGTATTTTCAAACTATTCCTGTGGAGCTGGAGGAAGCCGCAGCCATAGATGGAGCTACACGCTTACAAATCTTATGGCGAATTATGTTACCTTTATCACGTCCTGCTTTAGTGACATTATTTCTGTTCACTTTTATTGGTGAATGGAACGATTTATTTAAGCCTTTGGTGTTTACCACGCGACCGGAGTTAAGGACTGTACAATTAGCGTTAGCGGAATTTCAGGAGTTATACACTAATAATTGGTCTTTGTTAATGGCGGCTGTGATAATTACCACTGTCCCAGTGTTAATTTTATTTCTTTTGGGTCAGCGTCAGTTTATTCAGGGGGTTGCTGGGACTGGGATTAAGAGTTGACAGTTGACAGTTGATAGTTGACAGTGAATTGTTGGGTTATCAACAACTATCCGTGTCATCCATTTCATCAGTGTTCAGCAATGCAGCAAACACCAAAATGGCTAAAGGATTTGATCTTGGAGAAGGCAATACCATCAATCCTGAAAGGAAAGGTATTCGAGTAATTAGAGCTAAGATTTCTAAAGCATATACCAAACTGACTAATTATCTTGCAACTGAGGCATGGGAACAAGCTGATGAAGAAACAGCGCAAATTATGCTCAAGGTAGCTAGCCGGGAAATTGCAGGTAATTTTGATGTTGAGTCAATTAAGAATTTTTCCTGTGAAGAACTGCATACCATTGATAGACTGTGGTTACATTACTCTAGTGGGTGCTTTAGTTTGGGAATACAAGCTACTATTGGGGAAACTGTGGGGGGACATCAGATTGCAGAACATTTACCTAACTTATGGTGTTTGAATTATTCTGCTAATACTGAAGATATTTTCTCCAATTTTGTCCACAGATTGATGGCGTGTGGAATAAAGTCACCCCTACCAGTGTGTGAATTTGATGTTGTCACTATCAATAGCCAAGGACAGGAAATTCAACGGGAACAGAATCAAGCCGCATATTTTACTGAGAATTTAGGTAATAGTGCGGGTTTGGATTTGGTTGGTATCCCTGGTGGTAAATTTATGATGGGTACGGAAGATGAAGAAATAGAAAGGTTGGTTAAGAAATTTAATTGGGACAGGTTTAGAAATGAAAAACCACAACATCAAGTCACCGTTCCAAATTTCTTCATGGGTAAATATCCTGTGACACAAGCACAGTGGAAAGCAGTTGCAGCATTACCCAAAGTAAACCAGGATCTAAAAGCAGAACCTTCTAATTTTAAAGGAGATGATCGACCTGTAGAGACAGTTTCTTGGTATGATGCACTGGAGTTTTGCGATCGCCTTTCTCAGTATACAGGTAGAAGATACTGCCTTCCCACGGAAGCAGAATGGGAATATGCTTGTCGCGCTGGTACTAATACACCCTTTCATTTTGGTGAAACAATTACTGGTGAATTAGCTAATTACAATGCTCAGGAAACCTATGCAGCCGAATCCAAAGGAAAATACCGGGGACAAACCACCCCAGTAGGACAATTTTTACCTAATGCCTTTGGATTGTACGATATGCACGGTAATGTCTGGGAATGGTGTCTTGATGATTGGTCTTCTAACTATGAGAATGTACCCACAGATGGCAGACATTGGTTTAATGATAATGATAACATTTCTCAACAGTCTGTTAGGGCTGTCCTGCGGGGCGGTTCCTGGACATTTAAACCTACTTACTGCCGTTCTGCGGAACGCTTCAACAGTCTTAGAGCGGAGCGCGGTGCCTTCAATCTTGGTTTTCGGGTTGTCTGTGCGTTCGAGAGGACTCTTAGGTAGCCCTTTTCACTTTAATCCTTTTTCCCTTTACACTTCTTTCTCTTTTCCCTTCTTGAGCGCAACGGAGTGGAGCGATTAAAAAATTTTTTTCAAATATTACGTTTTTCCAATCTTTTATCCCAGTTTGAATGAAGAATGGGTAGGGAACATCCACAATCTTTTAATATATACGACTATTTTACTGGTGCCGTGCCCTGGTGATGTATATTTCCCAAACATTAGACCTCTTGCAAAAGTCATCATTTTTGCGCTCTTCTTTGCGTCTTTGCGCCTTTGCGTGAGATAAAAAATATTGCAGAATTTCTTGTGGTGCAGGCAGCGTTCGACTGAGCTCACGCCGAAGTCTTGCCTGCTCATAATATGAGGACGGGCAGGATGCCCATCCCACAAGATTTGATCATCTTTGTTGGTGTTTTCTAGATATTCCCTAAATGTATCAAACTAATTAACTAGGGAACACCAGAGAATCGTCTGGAGCAATTTTCACTTGATAGTTGTCTAAAGGAGTTGAGGAAGTTATAGAACTCAAAAATCTGGTATTAATAACCTCTTTATATGTATCTAAATCAGCTTGCCAATTTGCAATCACTTTTACCAGATTGTCAACTTGATTATTCCCACTATCTTGAGGAAGCACATAATTAAAATTACCGGAAAATAAAACGGCCGGGATTAATTTTTGGTCGGGAAACTTAATTGCAGCTTGATTCACTTCTAAATTGAGTTGTTTCCCTTCCAAGGTATAGCCAAACTTCATCGCAGCTTGTACTGGTGCATTGCCAAACTCACTCCAGGGACCTGGTTGTAGTAAGGTTTTAAAGATAAAATCACGGGCTGCTTGTTCTGAATGAGGAAATAGGGCATATCCGCCAAAATTTATCCCAATTCCTTCATACTGAGCTTGGGATAATTTCTGAATATATTTGCTAGCAATTGTACTAATTTCAATATCTTTAACTTCTTTGTTAGCAATGACTTCTGAAAATAAAATTTTATTCGATTGGGAAACAATATTAACGCTATTTTGGAAAGTAACTTGAGCGACGGAATTATTTCTTACAGGCTCCCTTGCTACTTCCCATTCAGTAGGAACAATACCAGTGTATTTCAGAAAGTCTGGAGTTAAAATTGTGGGGTCATTTTTTTGAACAATGACAGTAATCGCCATTTGTTGAATGCTCAAAGATTGACTCATGATTTTTACCTAAAATTATTTTTTTGGGAGTTGTTTGCTTTTATTCTTCAATGCTATCACCGCTAATTAGTGTGTGCCATATATAGCAGCTGCATTTGATGTTGACGGTTGACGGTTGATAGTTGTTAGTTGATAGTTGGTGGTTGACAGTTGACAGTTGACAGTTGACAGTTGACGGTTAAACCTCCCACACTCCCCACACGTTTAGATCCCCGACTTCTTTAAGAAGTCGGGGATCTGTGACTCCTCATAACTTATGTGGTATAAGTCTAAGAAGTTAGGGAGCGGAAATCTCAACTTCAGTAATTACACTGCCAGATTTTAATTGCCCCGTCATTACTGCTACTAACAATAGTTTTGCCATCAGGACTAATATCAACCGAATGGATTAATTCTAAATGCCCGGTGAGGGTATCAATTAGTTGTCCATTTTCCAGGTTCCACAATTTAATTGTCCTGTCACGACTACCACTAACCAGTAAATCCCCTCGGGGACTAATTACCAATGCTGTCACCCAATCGGTATGTCCAATAAAGGAACGAACTACATTTCCCGTAGATGGCTGCCAAAGGTGAATGGTTTTATCCCGACTACCACTGACAATCCCTTGACTATCTGGAGTGATGGTAACCCCATACACCCAATCGGTATGTCCAGTAAATGTACGGATAATATTACCATTTAGTAAGTTCCAAACTTTCACCGTATTATCCCGGCTACCACTAACTAGGGTTTGCCCATCCCCACTAATGGCAAGACTAGAAATAGAGTTAGTGTGTCCATTGAAACTGCGAGTTTGCTGGAGTAGTGGTAGTTTCCATAACTTAATTGTGTTATTGCGACTACCGCTAACTAGGGTTTGTCCATCGGGACTGAAAGCGATCGCATATACTGAATCACTATGGGCTTTTTGACTGCGAATAACTTTGCTACCCCGCCAGTCCCAAATTTTGATATTCTTATCTAAGCTGCCACTGGCTAAGGTTTGACCATCACGACTAAAGGCAATGTCTGTAAACCAGGTTCCTTCCCGTTTAAATAGGCCTGATGGTGAGGTGAGAGTATTTACTAAGTTGCCTTTATGCAACTGCCAAATCTTAATGGTATTATCATCGCTACCACTAGCTAGGGTTTCCCCATCAGGGCTAATAGCCACGGAGTGGACTGCGGCTACATGACTGGTAAGGGTATGAATGCATCGCCAATTTCGCCTAGCTTGAGTCGGTGGAGAAGATTGGGGTTGGGGACTGTTAATGATTGTGGGGGGAACTGGGGATGATGGTGGGGATGGAATGATGGTGGGGGTGGAAGATGGAGAGCTACTCGATTGTATGTCTGCTAATACATCATCTACACTTTGATAGCGATCGCTAATTTTATCTTTGAGTAGTTTATCTAAAATTAATTCGAGTTTACCACTAACACGACTACCTGTTTTTTCCAGATGTTCTTGCCATAACCACCGAGCCTCCCAAGGACTATATAGGGTGGTGGGGTGTAAGCCAGTAAGTAAGTGGACGCATGTAGCGCCTAATGCATAAAGGTCGCTGGCGTTATATGCTTCTCCAAAGCGAATCTGCTCATCTGGAGCATATCCTGGGGTACCTGCCATAGTTCCCCGATTACCGGAAAGTACTGTGCCGCTAGCTTGTTTTGATACCCCAAAGTCAATTAATACTAAAGCCCGATCTTGTTGACGGAGAATAATATTTTCTGGTTTAATATCTCTGTGAATTACACTATTTTCATGAATGTATTTTAATATTGGCAATAAATCGGTCAAAACCTGCCAAATTTGACTTTCACCATAAACTCCGTATCGTTCCAATTCTTGTAATAAATTGTTCCCATCCACAAATTCTTGTAATAAATACAGACGTTTATCTTGTTCAAAATAAGCTAACATTCCCGGAATGCGATTATGCTTTCCTAATTCATATAATCTAACTGC
>JASJCX010000060.1 GCA_030065255.1 Calothrix sp. MO_167.B42
CGTAGCAATAAGACTTATAACGTCACGCACCAACCACCGATTGTGACAATTGCGTAAGTCCTGATAACTTTTTAGTTTTGATGAAACTATCAATAAAAAAGCTTGTGAATTCAATTCACAAGCTGAGTAATCAATTTATGATATCAAGAATTTAACAACACTTTAACCAGTTAAGATATTTACAAGTTATCCCGTACCTAGATTTACTTTATATTGCGTCAAACACCTCAGACTGTTCTGATGAATGTTTTAGCATCCCCTTGGTGCTTATAAAGTAGGGGAAACGGCAAAAACCCTACACCACTTCAATCTACCAGGGATAAGTTCATGTTTTTTATGTTAGATGCAAATCGTTCGCTTCCCTGACACCGTTCTCCTTGAGAAAGCGACAAAGCAGGACAAACAGCATAACGCCCGCACCGAATATAGGGAGTTAACAAGAGATATGTTATTACCCTATGTTTTCTAATTCTGCAACAAATCCAAAAAACTGTATTGTATTTGACAGAAAAATTTACATTTACTTCCTGAACGAGATAAGCAGGGGAAAATACCATGCCTTGATAGATGCAAACTTATTGACTCATCGGTAATTCTTGATTAAACAGCGTGCCATACATCAACCGATAAATATCAGTATTATCCACAGTCGTAGGTAACTTGTTTGCATTAATACCATGTGCTTTCGCCACCACTGAGCCAGAATTATCTCCAAAACTTGTCCAACCCACAGCAAAGTTGAAACGCTTCCCTTGTTTATCGGGCGCAGATGTAAAGGGAGTAGTTTTAGTCCCCTGCTTCCCATCCCACGGCGAACCATTCCTACTTCTTTCTGGTACTGGGGAAGGCAAATTAATATCCCCCACCACTTCCAAACCTCCAGCATCGCTATCTGCGGCTGTCACTAACAAGGTATTGGGTGTTTTTTCTATAAACTTCATCGCCACCCCCACTGCATCATCCGCCCGTTTCACAGCTTCAATGCAACCCACGGCATTATTATAGTTACAGAAATTATCGCTACCTTCTTCCTCCAACACTACAAAGAAACCTTGGGAATTTTGAGAGACAATTTTTAAAGCCGCATCCAGCATTTCACTGACTGTGGGTGCATTGGGTACATATAAAGGTAACTTTTCCTTGTTTAAATTTTCTTCCGACTCGTCATTATAAGTATCCGTAGCCGCGAAAATTCCCAATACCTTGTTAGTATTAGCTGGCAATTTGAGCAATTCATCCCGGGTATACACCACTGTATAACCCTTACTCTTTGCCACTTCAATTAAATTCACCCCATCAGTACGTTGGCTTTGTTCCCCAGTGGCGTGTCTCCCAGCAGTACCCTTGGGTAAGTAAAATATTTCTCCACCCCCCAAAATCACATCTACCCCAGACTCGACAATTTGTTTAGTAATTTCCGTAAATTGGCGGCGACTTCGTGTTTTGGCCACAAATGCACCTGTTCCTGGTTCGGGAATAACTCCAGAATTAATTATTGCTGTTCCTTTGCCAGCAGCTACGGCTTCCTCCATAATTGTTTGGGGTTTCCCAGAAGCAGCCACAATGGGTTTACCATTCCCATCCAAACCAAAGGAATCTGCATTTACCTTTACCCCAGTGGCATGGGTAACTGCACCACCATTAGAAGTAGCGGTGAGTTGGTTTTTCATGTGTCCCAAATACACACCGAGGTTAGACATTTTATCCCAATTCAGCCTGCCATCGGGACCATAATGTAGCATCCGCGCCGCACCCCAGTGGGATGCGCTAGTACCATCGGGATGAATAAATATCACATTTCCTGACTGAGGATTATTTGCTGGAGATGGAGAGCTACAGCCGAGTAAGGATGTGCTGAAAATAACCGCTAGTCCTAAAATATATTTCTTCAATTGCAGTGCCATTATTGATTGTTTTAAGTCCACAAAAATATAACAAAAGGCATGATGCAATCTTAAACAAAAAATTTCTTTGCCGGGGACTTTAGCATTCTCCCACAAAAAAGCGATCGCAAGTTGCAAGGGAGCATCCCAATTTTTCCAAAATATTATGTAGTGGGAGCAGCGTTCGACGGCTCGACTGAGCTTCGCCGAACGTCTGAGCTCACGCCGAAGTCTTGCTCCCTTGATATCAGACGCGGGCAAGATGCCCGCACTACAAATTTAAATATTTGGGATGCTCCCGTTAAACGCTCAAACCCATGAGCAGTAAATTTTTAACTCTTAACTCTTAACTCTTAACTCTTAACTCTTAATCAACTTTCCATAACCAAGTCTTCGGGGTCCACATCCCAATTTACCCAGCGAATGGCTGCACGGGCAGATTGTATATGGGGAGGGACTCGTGTGGCATGAATAAACCCTGTGCTGGGACAAGTCATTTTCAGCAGATGCATCGGCTCAATATCAATTTCTTGATTGATGCGAAGTAAAGAATATTCCCGCCAAGAATCAATCTCTACCGCCCCAAGTTCCTGACAAATGCGTGCATAACCAATACCCTGAATCAAAACTCGCCTTAATTCTGCATTTTCTTCAGTCAACAACCAACTAGCTTGCCATTGATTGGGATGAACATCTGCATACTTTGGCGGTAAATATACGCCATGATAAAAGTATAAATAAGAACCATCTGGATAAGCGATCGCGGGTTCCCCTTCTCCATGTAAGCGGCTTTGTTCATCAAGTAACAATCGACAGGGGCGGTTGATTACTAAACAAACATTCTCACAAGGGATAATAGTTCCACATTTAGTGGACACAGCTTGCAATGCTGCCCAAAGTTGGCGATCGTGATTACATGATAAAACTTGAGCACAATAGTCAAATAGGGGAAATGGGGCATCTTGGATAAACTGTAACGATAAACTTATGCCAGCCATAATTGTTCCTGCACCCACCAGCAGAGGTTTAAAGTATTCAGCCAACTCATCCAATCTTGGCTGTACCAGTGGCTGCCACAATAAATGATCTAATCCCTGTGCAAAAGGTTGCCACTGTTGAGAAAACCAATCCCCTACTCCCAGAACAATATCCCCTCCCGGTTGCTGGAGCAAATTTTGCCGCCATTGTTGTTGTTGCTGTTCCCAGAGCATATTTAATAAGTCTTGGGATACTTGCGCCAGCATTTCTTCCCTATCTGGCTCTGAAGGATTGAGTTGTGATAGCAAGCTACCCATAGTCAATACGCGGTGAGCCATTAATTGCTGTATCTGTTGATTCATCAGTTGCTCGTGCAATTGCTGCCAAACAGATTTTGACAACTGTTGTTCCATAGGCAACATTATCTTCTGAGCAATGGGCACCATGAACATTTGCGGCAAACCAAATTCTTGCCTCAAAGTCGTTAAAGAATGGCTATCCACTAACTGTTGCAGTTCCTCGGGACCATCAAAAAACTTGACTTTGGGCTTTGACTTGCCCAAGACTGTATATAAGGTTTCTACAGCTGCGGTAGCTTGCTGATGGTTGATTGGTTCGGTAGAAATGGCAATCTCTCGCCATTTCTGTTGATAAACCAGAATCAGAGCTTCTTGTTCTGGTGTCAGTTGATTAATCTGCGACATAACGCCAGCCCTCAGGCTCGTACTCTCTTTGAATTCGCACCATCCAATTACCATAGGGAATTTGGAGTGGTTTGTGTTCTTCGTGGGTTAAGGTGGCTGTTTCTGATAATACTTTTAAGTAGAGAGTCCCCTCTTTTTCGTATAATTCTGCTTGTCCGTCGCTGATACGATGTTTGTGACCTGTGACTTCACCTTCTGCTAATGTGAGATGAGATAAACGCTTGTTGCCAGTGGCAATACCTTGCTCCACGGGTAATAAAATCACGTCACCTTGGCGAATTGGTCCCATAGCAGTTGTCTCCAAATTGTTTTTTAAAATAACTACCAACTGAATAACTCCATTTTCGCAAAAAAATATTATTAAATGCGCCTAATTATATAAATATTCATTTTGTATGCACATAACAGCTAAAAAGTCAAGCAAAAAAACTTGGGCTAAAGCGATCGCTCAACCAGGTACTGAGTTTCCTCTGACTCCACTATCAATAATTTCTGGCAATATACCAGAAGGTTTACGGGGTACCCTATACCGCAATGGTCCGGGCAGGTTAGAGCGGGGCGGTACGCGCATGGGACACTGGTTTGATGGGGATGGTGCGATTTTAGCAGTAAATTTTACCGATGATGGCGCAACGGCAGTTTATCGCTATGTGCAAACTGCTGGTTATCAAGAAGAGGCAGCCGCAGGTAAATTAATCTATGGTAATTATGGTATGACTGCCCGGGGACCATTTTGGAATAAGTGGTTAAAATCAGTGAAAAATGCTGCCAATACCTCCGTGTTAGCCCTACCCGACCGACTTTTGGCATTGTGGGAAGGTGCTGAACCCCACGCCCTCGATTTGCAGAGTTTAGAAACTTTGGGTTTAGATAATTTGGGGGGATTAAACCAAGGTAAAAAGAGGCAGGGGAGCAGGGTGCAGGGGGCAGGGGGGAAGGAGGAACAAGCCCTTCCTCTCTGCCTCTCTGGAAAAGCCTATTCTGCCCATCCTAAAATTGATTATCAAACGGGTGATATTTTTAACTTTGGTATTTCCCCTGGCAAAAATCCCCAGTTGCATTTATATAGAAGTGATAAAACTGGCAAAATTCAGCAAACAGCAGCAGTTCCCTTGAAAAGGTTGTCCTTAATCCATGATTTTGTTTTAGCTGGACCATATCTGGTATTTTTTATCCCCCCACTGGAGTTGGATATTCTGCCCGTAATCTTGGGATTTTCTTGCTATGGTGATTCTCTCAAATGGAAACCCCAATTAGGAACGCAAATTTTAGTCATTGACAAAGAAACCCTATCTGTGGTGAGTCGCGGGGAAACACAACCTTGGTTTCAATGGCATTTTGCCAATGGTTATGTGGATGAGGGTGGTACATTAATTGTCGATATGGCTCAGTATGAGGACTTCCAAACCAATCAATTTCTCAAAGAAGTCGCCACAGGTGTAACCCAAACTCCTGCCAAGGGTAGATTATCAAGGGTACAGTTAAATCCCCAAACTGGCAAAGTCACAGGTATGGAGACAATTATAGATAGAAACTGCGATTTTCCCGGGGTACCACCCCAGAATGTCGGTAAAAATTCCCCATATACCTATTTATCCATATCTCGGCAAGGTACGGATATTAGTCAAGAAATATTAAATGCGATCGCCCGCTTTGACCATGAAAATGGTACCCTGACTGAATCGGATTTGGGAGAAAATCGTTATCCTTCAGAACCAATTTATGCCCAAGATGCTCTGAATCACCAACAAGGTTGGATTCCCATTATTGTTTATGATGGCAACACCCATAGTAGTGAAGTTTGGGTATTTGATGGGGAGCGATTAGATGAAGAACCCGTTTGTAAATTAACCTTACCAGAGGTGATTCCCCACGGTTTCCACGGTACTTGGAAGCCAGCCTAATATAGGGGACAGGGGACAGGTACAGGGGACAGGTTATAGGATACAGGGGACAGGGTACAGGGGACTTAGGACAGTATTGTTCAACTCAAGGACTGTCAACTGTCAACTGTCAACATCAAAAACATTTTTCAGTGCTGCAAAACTTAATTGGCACTCCTTTTCCCAATAGAGCACCAATTTATGAAGCGGATTTTCAGTATATAGCAATGGACATATTGGTTAGCACAGTATTGTTCGACTCAAAGACTGTCAACTATCAACCGTCAACTGTCAGCTGTCAACTGTCAACTGTCAACTGTTAACTAACTACTGACGTTGAAGCATCCTCACTAGATGGGGGAGTACTGGGTAATTCTAAACAATAACCTGCACCATATACTGTTTTGATATAACGGGGATGGCGGGGATCTGGTTCGAGTTTAGTTCTCAGGTGACGAATATGAACCCTAATGGTTTCAATATCATCATCTGGATCGTATCCCCAAACTTCTCGGAGAATTTCACTGGGGGAAACCGTTTGACCGTGACGTTGCAGCAGACAATGGAGTAGCTCAAACTCTAAATGGGTCAATTTTACCGTTTCATTGAACCATATTGCCTCAAATCTTTCTGGAACTAGGGTAAGAGAACCATAATTGAGAATCTCACTGTGTTTTGCTGCTTGAGGGATGCGATCGGTACGTCGCAATAATGCCCGCACCCTTGCTAGCATCTCTTCCACTTCAAAAGGCTTGGTGAGATAGTCATCCGCCCCAGCATTAAAGCCTTCTACCTTATCTTGGGTTTGGCTTAATGCCGTTAACATCAACACGGGAATTTCCGCAGTCCGCTCATCCCGGCGCAAACGCTGGCAAACTGTAAATCCATCTACCCTGGGCAACATCAGATCGAGCATGATTAAATCTGGCTGTAGCTGGAGAGCTAATGCCTGACCCTTGATACCGTCTTCTGCTTGACTGACATCGTAGCCAGCCATTTCTAAATTCACGGCTACCAGTTCTGAAATTGCATGGTCATCGTCTATAACAAGAATCCTCGGCATTATTAAAAAAATATTACTACTTATTAAGGATCAATAAGAACCTTTGACACTATACAAAGATTACTTTATTTATTATAAAAAATATGTGAAATCCAATGTAAATTGTAAACTAAAACATAAACAAAAAGTAAGGCTCATCATACTTAATCTGAATTAGGTGTAAAATTAATCGCAAAACCCTATTATTTTGGTGAAAGAGAATAATCCTCTATTGCGTAACTACATTTTGGACAATTTGTCAAAGAAAATTAGTTAGGCGCAAACAACTCCTCTCTTAAACAAACATTAAGGATAGGCTAATCTTAGGTTGTTAGTTTTTGTTGCCAAATTGCCATCCACCAGACTAGGTGCAAGTAATAAGGTGCAAGTAATAAGTAATAAGTAATAAGTAATAAATAATAGATTTCAGTATTCAACCATCCCCATCACCCCATCACCTCATCACCCCATCACCACTAAAAGGCCACCCTAAGCTTGTGGGTTGTTGGTAAACTCGCTTGAGAGTATTAACATCCCTGGTGGAAATAGGGGGGGGATGGGGAACCTGGGAGAAGTATAAAGCATCACTTTTTTTCCCGCTATGACCCCAAATACCCAAGGCGTGGCCGAGTTCGTGGCGGGCAGCTGCCAAGAGATATTTATTTCTTTGACTGGGACCCAGGAGAATTTGCGAGCGATGGTAGATAATATTATTTTGCTTGTATAAATTATAGGTAGTCAGAGCGGAACGAGCCCTGGTTGTTTTACGAATGCGATCAAATTTTAAGGGTGGTGCTTGGCGAACAATGGTAATATCCGCTATCTCTGATTGGTCAACTATCTGTAGAGGTAGATATTGGTTCCATTCTGCCACAGCTTGGGAAACTTTTGTTACCCAACTTTGAGCCAGTGCAGTATTGGATAATTGGGGTGTGGCGATGTGGATGCGAACGGGAAACCGCGACCAAATTAAGTAGCCAAAGGGTGTGGGTTTTATTTGAGAAAAATAGTCACCACTATTGCTAGTATCTTGCCACTGTAATAGGGATGAAGGTAACTTATGGACTTGGGGTGTGGGGAAAGTAGCTGCAATTAACCCTTGATTATGTAGGTGGGATTTTTGGGTAAAAAGAGTCAGGGGAGCAGGGTGCAGGGGGCAGGGGAGACTGAAACAGAGCTTGTACTCAGTCTCAGTCCAAATGTCCTGGGAAGGAGGGGCTTTGTATCCATTTTCCGCCTCTTCGGTAAAAATATGGTCAAATTGAACAATAGCTAAGGACTGCACGCTAAGGGAAATTACGAGCAGCCCACTAATAATTGCTACCAATATAAAGGATAGGGTTTTGGGTATTGTGTATTTTTTCCCCATATCCGTTAAACTAAACTTGCTCAAATCTACTCATCGATTTGAGACGTTAGCTTCCTGTTTCAACCTGGCAATGTCGGCATTATCGGTGTCCACAGGCTTAAAATCGGGCGTAACTCACCCTATTTTTCATTTGAAATCGAGAAACTTCGCTACTTTATTCCATTATTTTCAGCCATTTTAAAATATCTGGATTTCTTAATCACCTTGTTCTAGGCATGGCTACTCTTAAAAGTTTTGTACAGGGTCTCAAGCCTAAATTTTACTGCGCTTGGTTCTTGCGCTACCTTATTTTACCCTCTTTTGATTGACATACTCCCACGAATAGAATTCATGGGATTCTGGGATACTGGCATAGATAGCAGGCGAACCCGTCTTACATCTACTCTCCCACCAGACAATGCCCTGCCTGGTTGGATTACTCCAAACAACCAGAACTCGCGAGTCTTTCTTCAGGTCTACCAGACTATGTGAACCCCGGATTTTACCCCTAGCGATTCAGTTTTCCCTAGTTAAACACAGACAGACTACAACTTCTGGTGTACGTTTGGCGTTTTACTTAACCAACTTCTGGTTAAAACCCCATACTCCAAGTGCGTCGGAAGATATGAGTATACTACCATATACTCTTTGACGGCAGATAAATCTGCCAGCGCCACATCCCACCCATGAATGTGGTGGGCTTTGCTTGAAATTCTGTAAGTTTAGATAGTTTTTTGAACACTGTTTCAAGCCCTAAATTTCCCCTTTGATTATTTGGGTAGCCAATTGGCACTTAAAACTATGGTTAAGCCCAAAAATATAACTGTGAGCATCCAAGTCACTCGATTCAAAGTATTTTCTGCGCTTTTGGTACTGCTGAATAATTGCGCTTGACCACCAATGGCGGCGATACCGTCACCTTTGGGGCTGTGGAGCAGGACTAAAATAATTAAACCAATGGCAGAGAATGCCCAGATGCCTTGTACGACGCTAGTAACAGTCATGGTAGCAATATCTAAATTTGGAAATTTTGCGAATTGGTTGTGAGTTTTGAGTTTGAAGTCAGGGGTTTAGCCATTCTAGAGAACTCATCACTCGCAACTTTAGGGACTGACAATTTTTCAACTATCCTATTTTTGCTTGGGGGATGGGCTTCTAGCCCGTCCATATCAGCAGGTAGGTAGGGATGCCTACCCCACAATGGGATAATTTATTTTTTGGTGTTCCCTTAGTTTTGTAGTCCAACTCGTACCGGAGTGCGAGTTAACTTGACATCATACTCAGCACCTTGGAGTAGCGATTGCCCACTCATTTCTGGGGGCTGGGGTATTTGTAATATGTCCAGAATCGTCGGAGCAATATCGGCAAGTTTGCCATCATTCCTCAAGTTAACTTCTGCACCATACCCAGGGATTTTCGCTTTTTCCCCTTCCACTAAAATTAAAGGAACTGGATTGGTGGTGTGAGCCGTCCAGGGATTTCCCCCTTCATCTATCATATACTCAGCGTTACCATGGTCGGCAGTAATAATTGTTGTGCCACCAACTTTGCTCACACTGGTAACTAAACGAGCTACACATTTATCCACAGTTTCAATGGCTTGTACTGTGGCTTCGATTTGTCCTGTATGCCCTACCATATCAGGGTTAGCATAGTTGATGACTATCAGGGAATAAACACCTTTGTTAACAGCTGCTTGCGCCACATCTGTAACTGCTTGGGCAGACATGGTGGGTGCGCTATCGTAGGTGGGAACCATGGGGCTATTTACCAATTCTCGGTCTTCTCCAGGGAAGGGTTCTTCTAAGCCGCCATTGAAGAAGTAGGTCACATGGGCATATTTTTCTGTTTCCGCCGTGCGAAACTGTTTTAAACCCTGTTGAGCAATTACTTCTCCCAGAATATTACTGAGATTTTGCGGCTCAAAGGCAACATCTACAGTTAATTCTGGATCGTACTGGGTGAAGGTGGCAAAATCCAAGGGTTGGATTTTAGACCGATCAAACCCTGTAAATTCATCGCTGATAAAAGCCTGGGTGAGCTGTCTAGCGCGGTCGGGGCGAAAATTGAAGAATATGACCCCATCCCCGGATTCAATGGCTCCAGGGGCAAGGCGCACGGGCACAACAAATTCATCTGTGACCCCGGCGGCGTAGGATGCTTGGATAACTTCCACCGCCGAACGCCCATCACCATCACCGTCTGTGGTCATCACATCATAGGCTTTTTGCACCCGATCCCAACGGCGATCGCGATCCATGGCATAATATCTACCACTGAGGGTAGCTATGCGCCCAACCCCAATGCGGTCTATGTAATCTTGAATTAGACCCAATGATTTGGCACCATCCTTGGGTTTAGTATCCCGTCCATCGGTGATGGCATGGATACAAATTTCTGTAATACCCTGGGATTTGGCCAAATCCAAAAGTCCAAACAGATGGCTTAAATGGGAATGTACACCGCCTTCTGAACATAGTCCCACTATATGTAGCTTGCCATGGCGATTTTGCACCGCCTGACAAGTTTTCACCAGTGCAACATTTTGATTCAGAGAGCCGTCTTCCACAGCATCGGAAATGCGTACTAATTCTTGAGGTACGACCCTACCTGCACCAATATTTAAATGGCCAACTTCAGAGTTGCCCATTTGTCCATCAGGTAGTCCTACAGCTTTGCCAGAGGTGCGAATGAGTGTATGGGGATAAGCAGTCCACAAGCTATCCATTACCGGAGTATTGGCTGTGGCAATGGCATTGCCTTGGGTTGACTCGCAGTAGCCCCATCCGTCTAAAATGACTAGCACCACGGGAACAATAGGTGCCTTGGTCATAATAAATTGCCCTTTACTTTTTGTAATAACCGCATGATACCACTGCTACCCACAGCCGCAAGTGAATTTCTGCTTAACTAATAGGTTTCATGACAAACCTTTGATTTTTTAGATATTTCTTCAAATTTCAGCAATAAGTCTTAATTTTTCCCATCTCCAGCCATTTGATCTGGATTTTGGATTCCCCTTTAGTTGAACCAAATTAAGTATTGTAGAGTATGTTTTTCTTAAGGGTGTACTGTGGGTGCATTGTACTCTACACAACACATCCGGGTGTTTGGCAAACCTCTGAAGACGAGATCGCGATCGCTAAAATAGTGGTTTCGACATAAGGGGATCTTTCTTTTGTCTGGATAAAAATAAAAATACAATATATTACTTTGGTTTTATAGCAATGGACATATTGTTCTACTCAAAAACACCAACTTTCCCCTTCCCAATCTAAAATCCAAAATCCACAATCTAAAATCGAGATGACCCCAACAACAACTAACCTTCCCAGTTTATATGAACCCTCCGCCACCGAGGCCAAGTGGCAAAAATTTTGGTCAGATAACCAAGTTTACAAAGCCGATGCCACAAAGGGTGGCCAATCCTACTGCATCGTTATTCCCCCCCCCAATGTCACTGGTAGTCTACACATGGGACATGCCTTTGACAATAGTTTGATTGATACCCTGGTGCGTTACCACCGGATGTGTGGACGCAATGCCTTATATTTACCAGGAACGGACCACGCTAGTATTGCCGTACATACAATTCTAGAAAAACAATTGGCAGCCGAGGGTAAAACTCGCTACGAATTAGGCAGGGAAAAATTTCTGGAGCGAGCGAAGCAATGGAAAGCTGAATCTGGGGGGACAATTGTTAATCAGTTGCGCCGTTTGGGTGTATCTACGGATTGGTCCCGGGAACGTTTTACCCTAGATAATGGTTTATCGAAAGCGGTTTTGTTCGCTTTTAACCGTCTCTACAATGAAGGGTTAATTTATCGCGGGAAATACTTGGTTAACTGGTGTCCAGCATCACAATCAGCAGTGTCCGATGTGGAGGTGGAATCCAAGGAGGTTGATGGTAATCTTTGGCACTTCCGCTATCCCCTGACCGATGGTTCTGGTTATGTAGAGGTAGCAACCACCAGGCCAGAAACCATGCTGGGGGATACGGGGGTAGCGGTGAATCCCACTGATGAGCGTTACCAGCATCTCATCGGCAAAACCCTGATGTTGCCGATTATGAATCGGGAAATTCCCGTTATTGGTGATGAATTGGTCGATCCTACCTTTGGTACTGGATGCGTTAAGGTAACTCCCGCCCACGATGCCAATGATTTCGCCATGGGAAAGCGTCACAATCTGCCGTTTATTAATATTATGAATAAAGACGGCACCTTGAATGAAAATGCTGGGGAATTTCAAGGACAAGACCGGTTTGTTGCCAGGAAGAAGGTGGTAGCACGGTTAGAAGCTGATGGGGTATTAGTCAAGGTTGAAGATTATAAACACACAGTACCCTATAGCGATCGCGGTAAAGTACCTGTAGAACCTTTACTATCAACCCAGTGGTTTGTCAAGATTCGCCCCATGGCGGATAAATGCCTGGAGTCCCTTGATAACCAAAATTCACCCAATTTTGTTCCAGAACGTTGGGCTAAGGTGTACCGGGATTGGTTGGTGAAGCTCCAGGATTGGTGTATTTCCCGTCAGCTGTGGTGGGGACATCAAATTCCGGCTTGGTATGCTATCAGTGAAACGGGAGGACAAATTGCTGAGAATACTCCCTTTGTAGTAGCCAGTAGCGATGATGAAGCGCGGTCAAAGTTAGTTGCACAATTTGGGGAAAATGTCCAGATAGCAAGAGATCCTGATGTTTTGGATACTTGGTTTTCTTCGGGATTATGGCCCTTTTCTACCTTGGGATGGCCAGAAGAAACTACGGATTTAAAGACTTATTATCCCACCAGTACTTTGGTAACGGGCTTTGATATTATCTTCTTTTGGATAGCCAGAATGGCGATGATGGGGAGTCATTTTACCGGACAAATGCCCTTTGAGGATGTTTACATCCATGGCTTGATACTGGATGAAAATGGCAAGAAAATGTCCAAAACGGCGAATAATGGTATTGACCCCCTAACACTCATAGATAAATATGGTACAGATGCCCTGCGGTATACCCTGATTAAAGAAGTGACAGGAGCAGGGCAGGATATCCGCCTAGAATACGATCGCAAAAAGAATGAATCCTCCTCCGTGGAGGCTTCCCGCAACTTTGCCAATAAGTTGTGGAATGCGGCGCGGTTTGTGATGATGAATTTGGATGGTCAAACACCACAGCAGTTGGGTGTGCCAGAAGCTACGGAGTTAAGCGACAAGTGGATTCTCTCCCGGTTTAACCAAGTTGTGCAACAAAGCCATACCTACATGGATAAATATGGCTTGGGGGAAACAGCTAAGGCTCTGTATGAATTTATTTGGGGTGATTTTTGTGACTGGTATATTGAACTAGTAAAATCTCGGTTACAAAACAAAGATGATGCACCATCCCGCAAAGCCGCACAGCAAACCCTGGCATATGTATTAGAAGGGATTTTAAAGTTATTAAGTCCATTTATGCCTCACATTACCGAGGAAATTTGGCATACCCTCACCCAGCAAGGGGCAGAATCCCAACAAAGTGTGTCCTGTCAGCCTTACCCAGAAGTGGACACCAAGTTAATAAATCCAGCCTTGGAATCACAATTTGAACTGCTGATTGGCACAATTCGCACCATTCGGAACCTACGAGCTGAAGCGGATGTCAAACCGGGGGCGAAAGTTACCGCCAACTTGCAAAGTGCTAGTGCACAAGAAAGGGAAATTCTCACCCAAGGACAGTCATATATTAAAGATTTGGCAAAAGTCGAGAACTTGACTATTGCTGGAGAGGAAAAACCAGCAAAAAGTCTCAACAAGTGGTGGAAAATTCTAGCAATTATCTTTTCCCTATTCCTAGTCAGAGTAGCCTTTGCCATATCCAACACCATGGGTAATGTTCCCCTGATTGGAAACTTTTTTGAAATTGTTGGTTTACTTTATGTAACCTGGTTTATTATCCGTAACTTCATCTTGGCTCAGTCACGACAAAAACTGTGGGGGAAAGTTTCCCAATTCACTGGTAACCCAGAATCACAACAATTATCAGCAGCACCGGAAAAAGTTATTGCTGGGGTAGTAGGAACAGTACAAGTACTCATACCCCTAGATGGAGTTGTAGATATTGCTACCTTACGGGCAAAACTGGAAAAAAGTTTAAGTAAAGTAGAAAATGAAGCTCAATCTTTAACTAGTAGGCTAAGTAATCCTAAATTTGTGGATAAAGCACCAGCAGAGGTGGTACAGGGAGCCAAGGATGCTTTAGCAGAAGCACAAAAGCAAAAAGAAATTTTGCGCGAGCGTTTGCAAAGTTTAACATAAGAGATAATTATTAATTCTGACGAGTCGCGGGCATTTAAATCCCCGACTTCTATCCTAGGAGTTGCTACAAGTGCGCGGATATTGATTTGTGAAGTCGGGGATTTGTTACCTAGCCATCAAAATTAATGAGACAGACCACTAGTGGTCTGTCCCATAAAATATGATGGTAAAAATAATGACTTGTGGTTCAGGCATCCCTGCCTGAACATTTCACAGCCAAGATGGCTGTGCCACAACCCATCAAAATTAATGGGACAGAGCACTAGTTCTTCATCGCATTAGTTATGAGGGGTTTGATAATGAACCACAGAGGCGCAGAGAGCGCAGAGAAAGAGAAAGAGAAGATAAGTCTAAAATTTGGTTTACCCTTCAAAATTAACGTGGTAGAGCACTAGTACTTCATCGCATTAGTTATGAGGGGCAACAGATCCCCGACTTCTTTAAGAAGTCGGGGATCTAAACACCGCGAGGGGATCTAAATTCCCACAACTCATTAAAATTAATGGGACAAAGCACTAGTAATTTGGCAAACTAACCGATTATGTATTATTTACTACAATAAAAAACCAGAAAATATGCAAGTTGCGTAAGTCCTCAAAAAGGAATATCAATAATAAATCTTCTATACTTTTGCAATATAAACCCAAAAATTATAAATTAAAATAAAAACCCCATAACCCATGCTATATCTAGCTCAGGTGCATAAAAATGAATTTTTAGATCAGTATCAATTACGACTGCTAGCACGTCAAGAGGCCGAAAACCTCTGGGTAATTATCCCCGAAGAAGCTTTTATTTTACTGGGTAAAAGCAATACCACTAATGTCAAACGAGGAAATATATCCCAGCCAGAAATTGTAATTGTAGCCCATACTAATAGCGATCGCATCCCCTTTCGCCTCATTGAAAAAATGCTGGTGTTAGTTGAACTCTCTAATATTGGGGAAATTGAGTGGGTAGAAGAAGCCACTAATTGGGTACTGAGTTTAGTGCAAAATTTTCTTACCACTGGTATTACCCCAGATTTTTTGTGTCAAGAAGCAGAGCAAGCAGAAAAGTGGCGACAGGATTTGACGTTGAAAAGTCAGGATTTAGCTCGTCGCAGTTTAGAGTTAGAAGCCCGGCGGGAGCAAATTCAATCCCTGGAAGAAAATATTAAACGGGAACAAAATGATACTGAGGAGGATGGCAATAATTCGTAGTAGTTGACGGTTGACGGTTGACGGTTGACAGTTGATAGTTGATAGTTGACAGGTGGCAGTCGAACAATACTTTTCTAACCAATTATGTGCATTGTCAACGATTGAGAATTACTTTCTGTGTCTGTGTTCTACAAATCCATCTGTCGCAATCATTTTTCTTTCTTGGTATCACCTAAACTGTTAAACCAACCACACTTAGTAATTTATGCCAATTGTTACCTAGCCAAGCAGTAGTTTTAGCTAGATGGGGTTGAAGTTTTGCCATTGTAGAAGCAAACCCTTCGGCCTTCTTGGCGTATTTTAAGGCTCGATTTAAGGCATCACCCACCTCGTCTTTATCTGGCTGTGGCTTGTTTAACTCTTCTTGGGCATCTTCAAAGGCATTGTTGATTTTACCACGGTCTGGGGTTTCTAACTTTGCTATTATGTCCCGTAGGGCGTTGAGTTCTGTCTGGATGTTGACGGTTTCAGGAGCGGGTAAGCTAGTAGTTTTTTGATAAGTCACCTTTGCGGTGTTCCTGTTTCCCGTTACAATTACACCCCCAATCACATCATTACCAACAGGAACTGAACGGTTATGTACACTTTTGCGATCGCTGCCCATTATAATTACACTATCAGTGACATGACCACCAACAGAAACTGAACTGTCTTTTCCGCCCTTATTTTCATTATTTACACTACTATCCTTCTGAGAGTTTACAGGTGTGTGATCACGCCGTCGCCGAATTTTGATTGTAGGGGTTAAAGATTCTGGAATCCCCTGCAAGTCAATGGAGGTACAACCCATGTGAAAACAATCTTCATAACTCCTCCGAGCCACCAAAGCAGTATAAAATCCGACGCTAAATTTAATCGCCGCTTGATCCCCAATCGCCTGATTCATCCCCACAACGCAATCAATGTGTTGGTGAATCGCATTAGCCTGTGATTTGCTGTAGCAGGCGTTGAGTACCACACACTCGACTTGTAACTGAAATAAATCAAATAGCTTGGCTAAGGCTTGGGTACTGACAAGTTGCATGTGTCCAGCATTATCTTCCCAGGCTAATCCATCAGTACCGGAACCATGGCCGCAAAAGTGGACAATTGTTGGTTGGTGGTGGGACAGGAAGCGGGTTAAATCATCCACTTGTACCGCAGATTCGGTGATGATTTGAAATTCGTCTCGGTTGGGAGATGATTGCAGTGCATTTTTGATTTCTCGCACCTCTTCATCTAAGCGCAGATTTGCTGTGTTTTTGGGATTGGCGGAGAGAATGAGGATTTTTTTCATAATGAATAATATTTAATATGGTTTTTTATATGAATTACGTAGCTTGTTTCTCGTCTTTGGTGAGTATTACAAATTATGAATTATGAATTACCAATACCATCACACAAGCGCCTGTCACTCTCATTATCAGGGGGATTGGTTTCATAATACTTCCGCAGAAAATTGCACCCTTCCTGGAGTAAATAATTAAAATCTCGCCTCCAAAGTCTCACCGTATTGTCATTACTCGCAGAAGCTAGCATCTTACCATCGGGGCTGAAGCTAACACTCCTAACGGAATTTTTATGTTCAGTGAGGATTTTAATTACTTTGCCAGTAGTTGTATCCCATAATTTCACCGTCTTGTCACCACCGGCAGAAGCTAGAATTTTGCCATCGCGGCTGAAGCTGGTGCTATAAACTGAATTCGTATGCCCAGTCAGGGTTTTAATATGTTTACCAGTGGTGGTATTCCACAATTTCACATTGTAGTCTTTACTGGCAGAAGCCAGCATTTTACCATCGGAACTGAAGCTAACACCTAAAACCCAGTTTGTATGCCCAGTCAGGGTTTTAATTAGCGTGCCAGTGGTGGTATCCCATAGTTTCACAGTATTGTCACGACTGGCAGAAGCTAGGATTTTGCCATTAGGGCTGAAGCTAGTGTCATAAACCCAGTTTGTATGCCCAGTGAGGGTTTTAATTACTGTGCCAGTATGGGTATCCCATAGTTTCACAGTATTGTCACGACTGGCAGAAGCTAGCATCTTACCATCGCGGCTGAAGCTGACAGCCCAAACCGAACCTGTATGCCCAATCAGGGTTTTAATGTGTTTGCCAGTGTTTGTATCCCATAGTTTCACAGTATTGTCACGACTGGCAGAAGCTAGCATCTTACCATCGCGGCTGAAGCTGACGCTCCTAACATCACCTCTATGCCCAATCAGGGTTTTAATGTGTTTTCCAGTGTTTGTATCCCATAGTTTCACAGTATTGTCACGACTGGCAGAAGCTAGCATCTTACCATCGAGGCTGAACCTGACACTACTAACATCAGCTCTATGTTTATTATTCAGGATTTTAATTTGTTTGCCAGTACTTACATCCCATAGCTTCACAGTATTGTCACGACTGGCAGAAGCTAGAATCTCACTATCGGGGCTAAAACTGATATCATAAACCGAGTTTATATGCCTAATTCGGGTTTTAATTTCTTTATTGGTTGTGGTATCCCATAGTTTCACCCTATTGTCATGACTGGCAGAAGCTAGAATATTACCATCAGGGCTATAACTGACACTTAAAATCGATCTTCTATGCCCAGTGAGAGTTTTAACTAGTTTGCCAGTAGTTGTATCCCATAGTTTCACCGTCTTGTCAGCACTGGCAGAAGCCAGAATTTCACCATCAGGGCTGAAGCTGACACCCCTAACATCATCTTTATGCCCAGTGAGGGTTTTAATTAGTTGGCGAGTACTTGTATTCCACAGTTTCACCGTGTCGTCAGCACTGGCAGAAGCTAGAATTTTGCCATCTGGGCTAAAGCAGATATAGTAAATTGAGCTATTATGCCCAGTGAAGGTTTCAATTGGTTCGCCAGTATTTGTATCCCATAGTTTCACTGTATTGTCACGACTGGCAGAAGCTAGCATCTTACCATCAGGGCTAAAGGTGACGGCCCAAACCGAGCCTGTATGCCCAGTAAAGGTTTTAATTACTTTGCCAGTATGGATATCCCACAGTTTTACTGTCTTGTCAGCACTGGCAGAAGCTAGGATGTTGCCATCGGGGCTGAAGTTGACATCCCAAACCGAGCTTGTATGTCCATTGAAGGTTTTAATTACTTTGTCAGTATGGGTATCCCACAATTTCACCGTGTTGTCAGCACTGGCAGAAGCTAGGATGTTGCCATCGGGGCTATAACTGACACTTAAAACTGAATCTGCATGCTCTCCCAAAGAGTTGGGTACGGCAACTTTATGAACTGTTTTCAATAATGCTAGTTCCACCTGAGTGCGGGTATTTGCATCTACCCAGAATTTACCTCGCATTTTTACAGCAGCCTTGACGCTTGATTGGACAGCTTTGGGTCCATCTGAGTTCAAAAGCACATCAGAATTTTGGGCAAAGTTCTTAATTTGACTGATTTCGGCATTCATCCAGCCTATAACCGCTAGTCCAGATAAACCTAAAGCTAACACCAAACCCCCTGCCAGCCCAGAAAAAATCAACCGTTTTCGACTTGAGCGTTGCTGATCCTCACTGTCCCGTAATGCTATGCTAGCCAGAATGAACTCTTGCTCACTTTTGCTAAAGTCATCTTGGCGTTGTTTCAGTTTTTCTTCCGCTTCCCCTAAGGCAACACCCCGTAATAATGCCCCATTATCCCATTGCGTATGTTCCCATTGATATATCTGTAAACGTAGCCTATCTTGCCAAATCCGAAAATTACGATCTGTATCCATCCATTCGCGCAGTTCACCCCAATTACTAATCAAGGCTTCATGGACAACTTCCACTGTTTCCTGATTTGCACTATTACGGCTAGTAACTACTAAGCGCGCGTCCGCTAACTGCTTTACCAATGCCCAGCTTGTTTGACTCAATTCCGCTTTCATTGCTAATCGTCGCGTATCTTCGGTTCCTTCCCCCGGGCGCACTAATTGGATAAAAATTCGCCGTACCTGTTCTTGCTCAGTTTCACTCAGTTTGCGATAATTTTCATCTGCATGACGAGCCAGAGCACCTTTTACCTCACCAATTTTTTCATAAGCTGCATGGGTTAACTGTTTACCCTTTCGCTCTTTCCACAACTGGGTTAATGCAAACTCCAGCAGGGGTAAATTCCCTGGTTCATCTTCCACATCATTTAAAATACGTTCTACCAATCCACCTTCAAAACTTACCCCTAACTTTTCCGCAGGCTTGGCAATCACCTGTGTAAGTTCTTCATGATTCATCGACCTAATTTTGATATCAGCATTTTGCAACAAATCTCCAAATTTAGGATAGGAGAGGGCATTCCCCAAAAAATCCGCCCGCATTGTGGTAATAAGTACATTATTGTATTGAGAAGGGGAAGATTGAAAACAAGCTAATAACGTATCTAAAAAACTGCGACGAATTTTCTGATCCGCGCATAGGGTATAAAGTTCTTCAAATTGGTCGGCAATCAACAACACCCGATGATGGGGATGTTGGCGTTGTATGTGTGAAAAAATATCAGGAAGAGTAATTTTATCATCGTGAAAATACTTAGCTAATGCCCTTGCTTGGGCAATCTGCACAGTAGGGTCGCCAGATGTATACAGAGGAACTAACGACTCAGCCAGAGCATAAAAGGGGTCTGAACCAGGGCGGAAGTGAGTAAACAACCAGTTACCTTCTTTTTGCAATCTTGGCACTAATCCCGCCAACACCACGGAAGATTTCCCGCTTCCCGATGCGCCCAACACGGGTATAAAATTGCGCTTTTTTGTCGCGGCGAAAAGTTCTTCTACAAATACCTCACGCCCAAAGAAAATATCGGCATCATTGGGACTAAAGTGAAACAAACCCCGATAAGGACAGGGGAGATTTTCATCAGTAGTGCCTGTAGGTTCAACAGATACTACCTGAGTATCTTCACGGTAATAGTAGTAGTAATTGGTAATAGTCGCAGTATTACTGTTACCAGGAATAATGACACTGCGATCAACATCTCTCCCAGCTTCTACACTGCGGTTTTCTTTGATCATCTTACCCCGCCTCACTAATTCTGCACTCAAATCAATGCACCTGGTTTTAGTAGGTCGCATTAATATATAGTTGCCAGTACAAGAAATATATGCATCTAGAGGGGTATTTCAATACACACAAGTGTAATTACGGAAAAATTTGCAAATTGAAAAACTATCAATCTAGCACATACCAGGGATAAAAAGTATGCATTATCCCGCAATCTTTCAGTCTCTGGTAGGGGCACGGCATCTATAATCTCTGGGTTTATCAAGCAACCTCACCCACGCAGTGCCCGTATTTCCACAAGGCCAAATATATTAACATTCATTAATGCCATAAAGCGAGTTTATATCATGTTAGCTTAATTACTTATAATTTCTGCTTGATTCACCCCAACCCTTTCTTACCCTCTCCTTAATAAGGAGAGGGTGCTGTAGGCGGGTGAGGTTTTATAAGTATTCATCCGCACATGATATTACACATATCTTGTATAGCACTACGAAGGCACGTTAAGACATTGTTACAGGCTCAAACCTATGAGCAGTAAACTTATTACTTATTACTTATTACTTGCGCGTAGTTGAGGGCACGGCGTGGTTAAGATTATTCTCTAATCCAAGAGATTGTGGATGTTCCCTACATGTCTCCCTTGCTCCCTGCTCCCTACTCCCCTGCCTCTTTTGCCCATGCTAAACATAACTCACGAAACCTATCGCCACGGACTTCAAAGTTAGAATATTGGTCAAAACTAGCACAGGCTGGTGATAGTAATACTACTGAAGCTGCATATTGTTTGGCTAACTGCGCCGATCGCGGTATGGCTTTATCTAAAGTTTCCACAATTTCGTAGTTATCATACCCTACTTCTTGCAGATATCGAGCGAAGTTAGGGGCTGCATCCCCGATTAACAATACAGCTGCGGCTTTATCTTTTATCTTTGCCATCCAAGGGGCGCGATCGCCGTCTTTCTCTTCCCCACCAGCAATTAAAATCACCGGACTATCAACGGATGCTAACCCTACTTCCGCCGCATCATAATTAGTAGCTTTACTATCGTTGATAAAATTTATACCCTGCCAATGACAAATATGTTCCAGGCGATGGGGAACCCCGGGAAATTCAGCCACCGCTTGGGAAATTGCCTCTTTGCCAATTCCTGCCAACCTGGCTGCGGCGACGGACATGAGGAGATTCTGCTGATTGTGTTCTCCCACCATCCCCAATGCAGAGGTGGGGACAATTCTTTCATCCTGGGATAAGGAAGCTATGTTTGCAGTCTCCATCACCCAGCCGTCTGCAATGTAAAAGCCTTTGTCACCAATTAAATTATCTTTCCCTTTCACACTCGTCCAATAGGCATCACCCCAATAGCTCAAACCCATTTTACGTAAATAAGGGTCGTCACCATTAATGACTTGCAACTGGGAACGATGCAACAATTGAGCTTTAACATTGTAATAATTATCTAAAGTTTTGTGACGACTGAGGTGATCGGGGGTAAATGTCGTCCAAATACCGATACGTGGCGATAGGGTAGGGGATGATTCTATTTGATAACTGCTGAGTTCTGCAATAATCCAGTCGGGGGAATTTTGGACCGATTGCAATGCCACTTCACAGGCAGCATAGCCAATGTTACCACAACCAGGAGCGTTGAATCCTGCGGTCTGAAAAATAGCTGCAACTAGGGCTGTGGTAGTGGTTTTCCCATTAGTCCCAGTAATTCCCACCCAGGGAATGGATTGTAAATTTCTCCAGGCCAGTTCCATTTCGCCGATAGTTTCTATACCCAACTCCCGTGCTTGGAGTAACACCGGCACATCCCAAGGCACCCCGGGGCTGGCGACTATCAATTGTGGTAAATTCAAGCCATGTAATTCTAGAGAATACCCCAATTTTACCTGAATTTGTTCGGCACTAAGTAATTGTTGTTGTTTCAGGAGGTTTTCGGAGGTGTCCCGTGCAGCTAACTTTTCCGCCGGAGCGGTATCACTGAGGGTCACCTCCCAACCTTCCCTTCTCAACAATCTTGCCGCAGCAACACCGGACTTTCCTAATCCAATTACATGAGCTTCGGACATAGACTGTAGCAAAGAACCCTGGTTAAGCAATATTCATATTAGCGTTTATTGGCATAAAATAACACTACTTTTTGTTGACTTAGGCTACAAATTTTAGATTTTAGATTTTGGATTTTGGATTTTGGACTTCGTCGTCAAGGAAAATTGTAGGTTGAACAGAGCGATAACGAAGCCCAACCTACTCGATTGTTGAGTTGAGGGCTTATAAGCTACAAATTTTTGACAATTGCGCCAAAGTCAGCAAGTACGCGGGCATGGTTACGTAGTAAACCCAATAAATGTAAGCGGTTACGTTTAATTGCGGGGTCTGAGTCCATGACTAAAACGCTTTCTGGCCCGTCAAAAAAGTTACTGACGGTGGGTGCAATTTCTGCGAGGGCGGATACCAACTGTTGATAATTGCGGGACTGCTGGGCTGCTTGGCTTTGGGGTACTAATTCAATCATCCCTTGGTAAAAAGCTGATTCGGAGGATTTTTGGAACAATTGTGTATCAATTATCGCTTCTGGTTGCAATTGATTGGTATCTAAGTCCCCTTGGGCTGCTAACCTGGTAGAACGGTTAACTGTTTCGTATATTTGCTCTAAAGTTCCATTTTTCCTGATTTCCTGGAGAAAAATCGCGCGATCGCGCACATCCAACAAATCCTGTAACGCCCTGGCTGTATACTCTGGGTCATTTTCCCCCAACACTGCATTCACCAAATCGTAGTCAATTTGCTTTTCGTCCTGTAATAGGGTGCGGATACGTTGTAAGAAAAATTCTTGTAAGGAAGCAACTAATGTTTCTTGCTCCTTATCATGTGCTTCCACAAAATCCCTAGCCACTTGTTCTAGTAGCTGTTGTAAATTAATGGACAAATTACCAGCCCAGGTAATATTTACTACCGCATTCGCCGCCCTTCTTAAAGCAAAGGGGTCTGAGGAGCCAGTGGGAATCATCCCCAAGCCAAAAATACTCACCAAAGTATCAAGCCTATCTGCCAAACCCACCACCTGGCCAGTAATTGTTTGGGGAAGCATATCATCCGCACCCCTAGGAAGGTAATGCTCAAATATCCCCTTCGCCACTGCTTGTGGTTCTCCACTAGCTAAGGCATATTTTTCCCCCATTACCCCTTGTAATTCGGGAAACTCATACACCATCTGGGAAACTAAATCTGCCTTGCATAATAAGGCTGCCCGGTGGATATGATGGCTGTCATCTGCCTTTAGTTGTAATTGTTCGGCAATCAACCCAGCAATTTTCGCCACCCGTCCCGCCTTATCTAACACAGAACCCAAGTCTTCTTGGAAAGTTACCTTGGCTAACTGGGGTAAAAAGCTATCCAAGGGATTTTTTAAATCAGCATCATAGAAAAATTGTCCATCTGCTAGACGAGCCCGGATTACCCGCTCATTACCCTTAGCAATGATATCTGCTTTGGACGGGTCACCATTGGAAACCGTAATAAAGTAAGGGAGTAATTCTTGATTTTTTGCAGTTTTAAACAAGGGGAAATAACGCTGGTGACTCACCATCACCGTGGTAATTACCTCCACGGGTAACTGTAAAAACTCTGGTTCAAATTCCCCTACCACCGCCGAGGGAGATTCTACCAAGTTAGTGACTTCTGCTAACAAATCTGGGTAAATTTCCGTAAAACCACCCACTTTCTTCCCTGCTGACTGGACTTGCTTGGTAATCATTGCCGCCCTATCTTGGGTATCTACCACCACAGAGGCATGGTGGAGAGTATCAACATAATCCCCGGCTTGGGCAATAGTTACGGCTTCTGGATGTAAAACTCGATGGCCACAGGAAATGCGTGAGCTACTAACTACTTTAGAACCATTGACCAATTCTATTGGTAGCACTCCATCGTCTAATAAAGCCACCAACCAGCGAATGGGGCGGGAAAACTTCACATCCCCATCACCCCAACGCATTAATCGCTTACCTTCCAAACCAAAAATCCATTGGGGAACCAATTCTTTGAGGATATCTGCAATTTGGCGACCAGGAATAACTTTGTTGACAAACACAAATTCCCCCTTTTCTGTAGGGCGGACTGAAAATGCATCAATGGTCACACCTTGCTTTTTGGCAAAACCTTCCGCAGCCTTGGTGGGTTTCCCATCCTTAAATGCAGCCTTGACGGGGGGACCTTTCACCTCCTCTTGTCGATCCTCTTGCTGGGATGGTAATCCTGTAATTAGCACCCCTAGGCGGCGAGGAGTACCATAAACTCTCACATCTTCACTATTAAGGTTATTATCTGCCAAACTTGCGGGAATAAGAGATTTCCACTGGGTAATGGCACCACCCAGAAAGTTTGCGGGTAATTCTTCTGTACCAACTTCTAATAGGAATGCAGGCATAGGACAATGGGAAAATAGTAGCTCTGTTTTTGACACTCTCCTGCCTAAAGGCGAGGAGATTCTTGGTTCAACGAGCCCACTTAGATCAGACCCCTTGCAGTATCTAACCCAGAGGTAGTTCTCTCACGCCAGTTGCTTCAAGTCGGCAAAGCCTTTCAGCAGTCGCTCCTGGGGGAAACCCCCATGACCGCGCTGCTTCACCAACGCACTGGCTCCTCAAGCGTTAACTTTGGGTATGCCCTACCCTAGTTGCATCGCTGCAAATTTTTGTTTGAGTTAAATACTGTTTGTCTAGTCTCCATGAAGATTTTACCTATTCCGAGGAAGAAGCTAGAACTATGGAATAGAACCCTATATCTTCAATTGTCAAGGTGCAGTGTTGAGCCGTTAGGCAACATCGGGTGTTTATACAGGTTAATTACCCTTACCTGTTGATGGTTACTATATCATGAGTGTCCCTAAAGGGGCAATCCGCTCACCTACATCCACCGCCTAAAGTACGATTGAGTATTTTCGCCAAGCTCCAATACTCAATCTCGGTGGTTTTGGTTCGCTCGATTTTTTTATAAT
>JASJCX010000061.1 GCA_030065255.1 Calothrix sp. MO_167.B42
AACCTGTTCCATAGTTTTAGTAACTTTAATGTTGATGCAGGAAGGGGAGCTTTTTTTTCTAACCCAGCAGGGATTGAAAATATTATTAGTCGGGTGACGGGGAGTAATGTTTCTAATATTTTGGGAACCTTGGGGGTTTTAGGTAATGCAAACTTGTTTTTTGCCAATCCCAATGGGATTGTATTTGGGCCAAATGCTCGTTTAGATGTATCTGGTTCCTTTTTTGCCACTACGTCAGATAGTTTTACTTTTGACAATGGGTTTGAGTTTAGTGCTAGTAATCCCCAAGCGCCACCTTTGTTGACAGTGAATATACCTATTGGGTTACGGTTTCGCGATAATCCAGGGAGTATTATTAATGAATCTGTGGCATCACAAGATACATTGGGTAATCCCATAGGTCTTCAAGTACTTCCAGGTAATACCTTAGCATTGCTTGGAGGTGATGTTGTTTTAGATGAAGGAAATATCAATGCACCAGGAGCAAGGGTTGAGATAGGGGGATTGGCTGAAGCAGGGACTATTGAGCTAGAGAATAATGATGGTAATTTTCAGGTTAATTATCCTACTGATGTTTTGTTATCAGATGTCACTTTAGCTGATGATGCAAGGGTTTCAGTTCGTGCAAGTGATAGTCAAGGGTATATATTTGTCAATACTGATGTATTTACGGCACTTAGAGGTGGGAGATTAGTAAATGGAACTGAGGGAACAGTAGATGGAGGGGATATTACTGTTAATTCTAATGAGGTTAATATCTCTGGTACTGGAGTGAGTGGCATTGGTGCTGGGATCTATCAACAAGTGCTTGATAATGCTTCTGCTAATACAGGTAATATAATTATTAACACCAACTCTTTTAATGCTTCATCAGGTGGATTTATAGAGAATAGTGTACTTTCTGGTGGTATTGGTAATGCTGGAGAGATTAATATTAATGTTAACAATGGAAATTTTTCACTTTCAGATAATGCTCTCATAGATGCTAGAACTTTTGGAAATGGTAATGCTGGCAGTGTCAAGATACAGGTAGAAAATGGAGATATTACTCTGACTTCAAGCAATATCGTCAGTAATGTGGAAAGTGATGCAATAGGAGACGCAGGAGAAATTAATCTAAATGCCAACAATATATTCCTTAAAGATGCTTCTCAACTACAAAGTCTTATTCGAGGACAGGGTAATGGAGCAAAAGTTAGCCTGGTAGCCAGTGGAGAGGTATCCTTTACAGGGAGTAATAGTAATGGAACTCCCAGTGGGATTTTTACGGATGTGGAAACTGGAGGCATTGACAATGCTGGAGACATTGATGTTCAAGCAGGAACCTTATTTTTAGATGGCGCTCAGTGGTTTACAAGCACCGCTGGTAAAGGAGATGCAGGAAAAATATCAGTAACTGTTGATGACTCCATAAATATTACCAACAATAGTCTAATTTTCAGCACTGTAACTGCTGATGGTGAAGGAAATGGAGGAAATATTGATTTTAAAGGAAGATCGTTTCTGTTAACAGATGATTCTCGCATAGTTGCCAGTAGTTTTGGAAAAGGAGATGCAGGAATAATCTCGGTAAATGTTGATGACTCCATAAACATTGTCAATGATAGTAGTATTTCCAGTAACACATTGGGTTCAGGTGAAGGAAATGCTGGTGATATAAATCTTAGGGGACAATCGCTCTCCTTAAACGATAGCTCTATAAATTCTAGTAGCTCCAGAAAAGGCAATGCCGGAAAAATATCAGTAACCGTTGATGATTCTATAAATCTTACCAACGACAGTTTCATTAGTAGCATTGTAAATTCTGACGGTGAAGGAAATGCTGGGGATATTAATTTTAAGGGGCGATCGCTTTCCTTAAACGATAGCTCTATAGGTTCCAGTATCTTCGGGAAAGGGAATGGTGGAAAAATATCAGTAACTGTTGATGAATCCATAACCCTTGCCAACAACTCTAGTATTTTGAGTGGTGTATCTGCCGAAGGAGAAGGAGTTGCTGGTGATATTAATTTTAAGGGGCGATCGCTTTCTTTAAACGATAGCATTATAGGCTCCACCATTGCCGGGAAAGGAAATGGTGGAAAAATATCATTAACTGTTGATGACTCCATAACCCTTGCCAACAGCTCTAGTATTTTGAGTGGTGTATCTGGTGAAGGAGAAGGAGTTGCTGGTGATATAAATATTAAGGGGCGATCGCTTTCATTAACTGAACGTTCTTTTGTAGATGCCAGTAGTTTTAGCAAAGGAAATGCAGGTCAAATATCATTAACTATTGATGACTCCATTAACCTTGCGAGTAGGAGTGTTATTTCTACCAGTCTATTCAGTGGAGGAGAGGGTACTGCTGGCGATATAAATATTAGGGGGCGATCGCTCTCTTTAACTGAAAATTCATCAATATTTTCCAGTAGTTCTGGGAAAGGAGATGCAGGAACAATATCATTAACTATTGATGACTCCATTAACCTTGCAAATAGCAGTAACATAGCAAGTACCATAAACGCAGGAGGAGAAGGTACTGCTGGTGATATAAATATTAGGGGGCGATCGCTTACCTTAACACAAGGTTCTCAGATAGCTACTTCAGTTGTTAGTGCAAGAAATGGTCGATCTGCTGGGATTGGAAAAGCAGGAAATATAGTCATAGATATGACTGATGTTGTTAATATTTCTGGTATTGGTGAGACTGGATTTTCCAGTGGTTTGCTGGCTAGTGCAGAAACAGGAACTACTGCAACTGAATCTCAAGCTGCGGGAGATATCACCGTCACTACGGGAGACTTTCGTGTTGCAGACGGAGCGATAGTAGAAGCAGCTACTGCCAATTCTGGTGATGGAGGCAAAATCACTATTAATGCCAGGAACTTTACAGCTACTAATGGTGGACGGATAGTTACCAGTACTTTTAATAGTGGAAATGCTGGAGATATTAAACTCAATATAGTTGATCGCATCACAATCGCTGGAGTCAGCTCTGGTATTTTTGCCAGCACAGGTGAAAATTCCACCGGAAATGGCGGTAACATTGACATCGACCCCAAAACCGTAGAAATATTAGATGGTGCCACAGTCTCAGCAGAAAGCCGTGGACAAGGAATTGCTGGCAACATCAATATCGTATCTGACGAAATCCTGCTCCTACGTCGTGGCGGTACAATCTCTACAGCTTCCACAACTGATGGTGGTAACATCAACATTAAAACTGGGGTACTAGTAAGTTTACCCAACGAAAACAGCGATATTACCGCCAGTGCTGCCAACCAAGGAGGTAGAATTACAATTGATGCACTTGGTATATTTGGGTTTGAATTTCGCAGTCAGCAAGACTTAGAAAGTTTAGGTATTGACAACTTCAGCCAACTACAAACTAATGACATCAGTGCTACCGGAGGGAATCCAACATTAACTGGTGAGATAATCGTCAACAACCCAGAAGTAGACCCCAATAATGGGTTAATAGAACTACCAGAAACAGTGGTAGATGCCAACAAGCAAATCGCCCAAAACCCTTGCAAACAAGGCATTAATAGCGAATTGGTAGTTACTGGAAGAGGCGGTTTACCTCCTAACCCTACCCAAGACTTAAATAGTAATGCCGTGCGTGTAGATTTAGCAACACCAGTAGCCCGAAAAAACACTAATAGTATTTCCACTGCCAGTAAACCAAAACCTACTCCCCCAGTGAAAAAGATTGTACCAGCCCAAGGATGGGTGTTTAACAGCAAAGGTCAAGTGGTACTTACAGCCTACGATCCTACCAAAGTAGGTGTTCAACGCACCGCTCATAAGGGACTTTGTAGAGCGAAGTAGAAGAGGAAGGAGTGTTTAGATCCCCGACTTCTTGAAGAAGTCGGGGATCTGTGACGAGTCGCGGGCCTAACCGATCCCCGACTTCTATCCTAGGAATTGCTATAAGTGTGCGGATATTGATTTAAGAAGTCGGGGATCTGTTACCCAGCTATCAGAACTAATGCATTTCATTAGTTTTGAGGAGTTAACTAAATTCTAGACTTGTCCTCTCTTTCTCTTCCTCTGCGCTCTCAGCGCCTCTGCGGTTTTATCTTCTACCCCTCTTCTCAATATACAAGTTTGGGTTGAAGAACGAAACCCAACAGCCAAAAACTTTGCTGTTGTTGGGTTTCTGAGGGATTTTTCAAAAATTGAGATGCGCTCAGATCCCCGACTTTTTTGTAAAAGTCGGGGATCTAACTTCTCACAAATGATTTACGGAATACTAAAGCCTTAACAATTGGGTTTCTCCGTTGGAGTCATCCACCCCATCATTGTCATTTACTACCAACAATTTGCCATTATGCAATAATGTTAGACCTTCGATTTTCTCCAGCACAGAGCCACCTGTAGCCTTTAAATCAGGTAGAAGATCCCTAACCAATTTTTTCTTCACTACTGGAAAGTTGGGTGTTTTCCCGTCTGCTAAAGGAGTTAAACCAGCGATGGAGAATTGGTAAATACGCTTAATCCGAGCGTCGGTGTTGCCTTGATTATCCCGTTCTATAACGGCAAATTTATCATTGCCCAGGTATGTTATGTCCGACAAACCTACCCAGCCACCATTGGGTGATGTAGCTTCGTCCAGGGGATAGTAGTAGAATTTCCATTTACCTGTGGCTCTTTTATAACGTCCAATGCGGACAAAACCTTCAGAATCCCCTACCCATTCTCGTTGAAAGGCGACATAAAGGACTTCATTTTCACCCCTACCAACTGAAGCAATACCTTCATAACCAAAGCGACGTTGCCGTGCATTTACTGAATTAGGCAATGTGACAACTTCCCTAATTATACCTTCAGGTGATACCCGTAATAAAAGGTTGCGTGAAGTCACGGGACGACTGTCATCATCTGCTGAACCTCCACCTTCTGAAGCAATCCAGAAACTACCATTTTTACGTGCAGCAATACCTTCTGGATCGAGATTCACGGTGCCATCATCATTTACCTGGTTGGGAGCTACAGCCTTTAATTTACCCAAGGTGTCCTTAAGTATAATTTCATCCTCAATTACAGCAGGTTTTTTGCGAACATTCATTGCATAGATGCGACTCTTATTATAGAAGCTGTCGTGGATGGTAAATACTGTACGCTTATCATTGGGACTAGCTGCTAAACCAGATAAAGCTCCCCAGGGAATTGGTGTACCATCGGAGCGATCGCTTGATACAATTTTTGGATAGTTAGATTTTTTACCCAACTTGTAAATACTCAATCCTGAACGAATTTTATCACCGCGATCGTCTACTTCACTAGCAGCTATGAATAGGTTACGTTGGGGAATTGCTAATAAGCCTTCGGGTCCAACTCCGGTGGGTAAAACTTGTACTAATTGTGGCTTTCGATTAAATCCAAATCCTCTATTGAGTCGATAAACTAGGACGATGTTGGAACGTTCGGAACCGACAAATAGAAAATGATTTCTGCCGTAAGCTCCATATTCCACGTTCTCTGGCTCATTCCCTTTATTTTCTGAACGTTCTTCGGGATAATGACCAAGGCGTACCACTTCATGTTCGATGGAGTTTCCAGAGGAATAGATAATGCGACCACGGGTATTATAAATCGTAAATCCCCGACTACCGCCATTTAAATCACCTTCGTCAGCAGTAGCAAACAATCCATTACCAATCCAGTTAACCCCATCAGGCTCCCTGGGTATGTCTGACAAGGAACTATTTAACTCAATCAAATTGTTTTCCTTAGTGTCGATTTGTGTCAAATTTACACTACCGGCACTAAAATCATTGGTGACATTTCCTGTAAGTAAATCCACCAATGCAATATGATTATTTTCCTGGAAAGTGACTACAGCGACATTTTTATCATTGATGTCCACATATTCAGGCTCTGCATCATTGGGAAATAATTGGGCCACCCCATCTAGATTGATGTTTCTGACAGTCCAATTCTCTGGTTTACCATCCAAATCCATCACATCTAGGGAACCCCCTGGTGCTTGTGGTGGTACCCCATCCCCTAAATCTTCGTCACGCTCATTTTCAATAGCGATCGCAGCATACTTGTTATCTGGACTCACTGCAATGCAGTCTGGTTGTCCACCTAATGGTATTTCTTGAACAATATTTTGAGTCTTAATATTGACTACAGCCACCTCACCACTGGTGTTGACAAAATCCTCAGAGGTGTTCACCGCAACTAAAGCATACTTACCTTTAACTGCAACTGAGGTGGGTTCGCCATTCAAACCCACACAACCCAATGGTTCTGGGTTCTTGGGGGATGTAATATCAACAAAGCACAGGTGCTGAGTTTCTGAATCTGTATATACCAAAGTTTTGCCGTCTTCACTTGCAGCAAAAATTTCGGCCACAGTTTCCTGTTCTACATCGGTATTCCGGAAAACAGGGAACGTAGCAATACGTTTAAATTCTGGAGATGAATTACGCCTAAACCTTCCATAGAAATCATAGTCGCGGGCAAAGGCAGGAGTATTTAATATATGTGCAATTGCCACAACACTTACTATGCTTGCAAGGGTGATGATGAAAAATTTTCTGACAAAAGTTGGAACTGACAATTTCATACAAATCTTTTACGTTAGGAACGAAAATCTTGTTTATTGCTGAATAAACCATCTCATTTACTGTTGAGAAGTAGGTTTTCTCAATTGGAGTAAACAAGGAGCATTTCAAGTTTTAGTGCTTCACCACATTAGTTATGAGGGGCAACAGATCCCCGACTTCTTTAAGAAGTCGGGGATCTGTTGATCTAAATTCCCACAACTCATCAAAATTAATGGTCTTTGACTAAAGCCTGGGGGCTTTTCACAACATAAGATGCTCCCGAAAAAACAAGGTTTTCACAGAAATTACTCAAAATATGTTTCTTCCATTTGGGTATTGCATATTTACCAGATGAATTGGCGGCGAAAAGCAGCAAAAATTCATGACCAATTGGGCTAAATAATTCTGTTGAATTAGCAGTTGGTGAAAGTTCAGAACACCAAAATTAATATGCTTTTGTTTCACCCCAATAAGTTTTGAACTATACAAAAAGTTCAAATAAGTAGGTAGGCGTAATTAAATGTAAGAGATGAACCTCACCCCGCCTGAGGTTACCCCTCTCCTTAATAGGTCGAGGGGCTGGGGGTGAGGTTTTATATTTAATTTTACCTAGTAACTTACCCCCAAATTTGGTTACATATTACTTGATAATGATTGACTAATTTATACCCTCTTATAGATATATAATGTTTGTTCTATTTTGCTGAAACAAAAAATATAAATTCATCAGAATTTAAGTGTAATTGCACAGAACATAAATTTTACGGTAATTTGTTCTGTCTGTTGTTGCGATTAAATCCACGAAAATGTTAAATTGTAAGGCTTTGAGAATTTAATTTCTTGGATAAATTAACTTTTTCATAACCTTAATTTAACTTATTTTATCATTAAATATGCTGCAAAAATAAGTATTTTGCTAACATGATTTTTAGACAAATATTCTATTCAATAACAATTTGTTCTAACTCTCGATCGCACCATTCTTCTTCCAAGTATTCCACAACAAAGGGTCTGACAATGAATCGGGGAGGATTACCATTTTTCACATCAATTCGCACAAAGGAATAGGGCCGTTGTCTGGGTTCTCCGTGTTGATTGCGACCAACAAATAATAAAGAATCAGCAACTTTACTAATACTTTGTCCGGGAAATTGCTCTAATAGTTCCTTACCTTCTGTCCTTTGGCGACGGGGATGACGGCCACTACCACCGCTAACAATACAGTTGAGGTGGGAATCCCCATGTCCTGTATCCGTTGTCCGCAGATATTCCATACAGTGGGCGTGGCCGTTGAAAATTAAATCCACTAGGGGACGATTTTGTGCTAAACTGCCCACTTCCTGGGCTACCCCATCCAGCACCCAACGCAAACGATGACGCACGGCTAAAGTTTGGGACTGATACCATTTACTGCCTTCCGTAACGTAGGGGGGATGGTGGAAATAAACGATTCTTCCCCGTACTTCTGGGGTGTGCCAAGATGCAATCAGTCTTTGTTTGAGCCACTCTAACTGCTCCCAGTCCACATCTGGTTCCTTGTGCCACCAATTTAATTGTTTCTCAATATCAATTTTGACTTCATCAATTTGATATAACCTAGCTCGCAGGGTATCAAGCTGTTCTGCTTCTTCCTGGTTCTCGTCATTGAGCTTGTTACAAGCGTCGAGGATTTGCAATTCTTCCCGTTCGATTTCCTGGCGACGCTGTTGTAATTCTCGCCGTTGAGCTTCCCCTTGCTGGGTATTTGGTAGAGGGGATGGCTCGTTAAAGGTGTTGGAATCTAGGGCAAAAAAGTCAATACCGCCGTAACGAAACGTATAATAACGGTTGGGTAAGCGGGTGAATTTTCCCGGTTCGTAACGCAAGCACCGCCCTGTATCGGTTTTGGCGGTGTAATATTCATCGAGGTGAAATTCTAACTGTTGTGGGGAACGAAACTTTTGTAAATAATCGAGAAAAGCTTTAGCATAGGCATCCCCTTGATAAGAGCCGTGCCAACCAATTTCAAAATCTTTGTACCGTAGTAGGGTGCGGATGGGTAGGGTAGTTCCGGCGAATAATCGGTACATCCACGGAACATCATAGTAATCATGGTTGCCTAGTACGGGGAGAATGGGCTGGTTGAATACCATGTTGTCATAGGTAATGGTTTGGGGATTTTCTCCACCCCGGAGAAATTCTCGGTAAGGCTGGATGAAGTTTTGGGGGTAATATTCCTGGGAACCCACCACATAAATCACATCCCCGGTGTGGAGGACAAAATTGCAATCCTGTTGGTGCTTGAGCATGGCTTGGGCTACCTGGCGTTGGGGATGGTAGCTTTTATGGGGTTTGGTGCCTGTATCTCCAATCACCATGAAGGAAAACTCTGGTTCCCCATCCTTGCCATCGTCTAAAACCATGGTAGTTTGGTCAATTTTTCTTGACACAATACTAGGATGTTGCCATCTCACTCTTTCTTTCATTTTGTGGATTTTCACCGCAATTGCTGGGTCAAATATGAATTTCATCGGTGATGATTCCGGGATGCAGATATTTTCACATCCCGATTGTAACTATTTGTTAACCACGTTGAGCATTTATTTTCGGAGAACGCCCCCTAACCCCCAATTCTGGGGGGATAAGAAGTCCTCTAATAACTCCCAACTTTAAGGGGATAAGAAGCCCCCTAACCCCCAACTTTGGGGGGATAAGAATTTTCAAAGTCCCCCAGAATTGGGGGATTTAGGGGGCATTCCGAGGCCCAAACGCAGACAGGTAAGACTTGTGTGTATACCATAGCTATGATTATCCGGAATATTACGGAGAAAAAGTGTATCCTCTTAGTAGTGCGTTTCTTGTTTGGGATTGCGGGATGATTGTCTCACGCAGAGGCGCAGAGGCGCAGAGAAGATAAGGAGGTTGATGGAAAATCTTTAAATTAAGAAGCAGTTTAATGGAAAATCTTTAATTTAAGGTGGGCACAGCGTGGTTAATATTTATTTTATATACCCAGAGAATGTAGATTCCGTACCCCGCTTTACTCCTTCACTCTCTCACTCCTCCTATGCGAAAACTCTCCCGGTTTATCCTTTATCCTTTAATATTTATCCTTTCGTTTCTTCTGTGCTTTCCTTGGGTAAATGCCAAGGAATTGTCCAAGCCAAAACCACAGGAATGGCAAATTAATGGGATTTTTGCTGCATTGGATGATGGCTATGACGAAGTTAGGCGAGAAGCTTTGAATAAATTAAGGGAATATGACAGCAAAGATTTAAAATCTGTGGTCAAGAAATCAGAAAATATTGTTGAAAAATTTCTCAACATTCTTCAGGATGAAAAGGTGAATTACTTTATTCGTTCTCGTGTAGCAGAGGCGTTCGGGAATTTTGGAGAAGCGCAGGCAAAATACATCCCTGATATCCTCAAATTCCTCCAAAATCAAAAGGTGAATTCCGATATTCGTTCTCGTGTAGCAGAGGCGTTCGGGAATTTTGGAGAAGCGCAGGCAAAATACATCCCTGATATCCTCAAATTCCTCCAAAATCAAAAGGTGAATTCCCATGTTCGTTCTCGTGTAGCAGGTTCGTTAGATAATTTTGGAGAAGCAGAAGCAAAATACATCCCTAATATCCTCAAAATTCTCCAGGATGAAAAGGTGAATTCCTCTATTCGTTTTCGTGTAGCATATTCGTTGGATAATTTTGGAGAAGCGGGAGTAAAATACATCCCTGATATCCTCAACTTCCTCAAGAAGGATGAAAAGGTGGATAAGTATATTCGTTTTTCTGTAGCAAATGCGTTGGGAAAGTTTGTAGAAGCAGCAGCGAAATACATCCCTGATATCCTCAACTTCCTCAAGGATGAAAAGTTGGATTCCCAAATTCGTTCTCGTGTAGCACAGGCGTTGGATAATTTTGGAGAAGCGGGAGCAAAATACATCCCTGATATCCTCAACTTCCTCAAGGATGAAAAAGTAGATGATTGGGTTCGTTATGTTGCAGCACAGGAGTTGGGAAATTCTGGAGAAGCGAGAGCAAAATACATCCCCGATATCCTCAAATTTCTCAAGGATGAAAAGTTAAATTCCGAGGTTCGTTCTCGTGCAGCACGGGGGTTGGGAAATTTTGGAGAAGCGGGAGCAAAATACATCCCCGATATCCTCAAATTCATCAAGGATGAAAAGGTGAATTCTATAGTTCGTTATAGTGCAGCAGAGGCGTTGAGAAATTTTGGAGAACCAGCAGCAAAATACATCCCTGATATCGTCAAAATCTTCAAGGATGAAAAGTTAAATTCCGAGGTTCGTGTAGGTACAGGATGGGCATTGGCTAAATTTGGAGGAGTGGGAGCCAAATACATCCCTGATATTGTCAAAATCCTCAAGGATGAAAAGGTGAATTCCTTTATTCGTATAGATGCAGCACAGGCGTTGGAAAATTTTGGAGAACCAGCAGCGAAATACATTCCTGATATCCTCAACATCCTCAAGGATGAAAAGGTAGATCCTTCGTTTCGTTCTCGTACAGCAAAGGGGTTGGGAAATTTTGGAGAACCAGCAGCGAAATACATCCCCGATATCCTCAATTTCCTCAAAGATGAAAAGGTATATGGTTGGGTTCGTTCTGGTGCAGCACAGGGGTTGGGTAAATTTGGAGAAGCGGGAGCGAAATACATCCCCGATATCCTCAAAATCATCAAAGATGAAAAAGTAGATGACTCAGTTCGTAGAAATGTAGTAGAGGCGTTGGGTAAATTTGGAGAAGGGGGGGCGAAATACATCCCTGACATCCTCAAATTCCTCCAGGATGAAAAAGTAGATGACTCAGTTCGTAGAGATGCAGCACGGGGGTTGGCTAAATTTGGAGAAGCGAGGGCTGGAGAAGCGGGGGTGAAATACATCCCTGATATCCTCAACTTTCTCCGGGATGAAAAAGTAGATGACTTAGTTCGTAGAGATGTAGTAGAGGTGTTGGGTAAATTTGGAGAAGCAGGAGCGAAATACATCCCTGATATCCTTAACTTTCTCAAGGATGAAAAAGTAGATAACTCAGTTCGTAGAAATGTAGTAGAGGTGTTGGGTAAATTTGGAGAAGCAGGAGCGAAATACATCCCCGATATCCTCAAAATTATCCAAGATGAAAAAGTAGATGACTCAGTTCGTAGAAATGCAGTAGAGGAGTTGGCTAAATTTGGAGAAGCAGGAGCGAAATACATCCCCGATATCCTCAAAATTATCCAAGATGAAAAGGTAAATGACTCAGTTCGTAGAAATGCAGTACAGGAGTTGGGTAAATTTGGAGAAGCGGGGGCGAAATACATCCCCGATATCCTCAAAATTATCCAAGATGAAAAGGTGAATGATTGGGTTCGTAAAGATGCAGCAGAGGGGTTGGGAAATTTTGGAGAACCAGGGGCGAAATACATCCCCGATATCCTCAAAATTATCCAAGATGAAAAGGTAGATGACTTAGTTCGTGGAAGTACAGCACAGGGGTTGGCTAAATTTGGAGAACCAGCAGCAAAATATATCCCCGATATACTCAAATTCCTCAAAGATGAAAAGGTAGATAATTGGTTTCGTAAAAATGCAGCAGTAGCGTTGGAAAATTTTGGAGAACCAGCAGCGAAATACATCCCTGATATCCTCAAATTCCTCAGAGATGAAAAAGTGGATGACTCAGTTCGTAGAAGTGCAGCACAGGCGCTGGGTAATATCAAACAACTAAAGTTAGAACAAGTTGTTATTGTCCTAAATAATGTGTATGATCGCAGCCATAACCAATTTAAAGAATGGCGTTTTCTTACATATACCACAGGTGGGGGTACTGAGTCAGTCAAAACCCTGATGACATGGTTGGGTTATTCTGCTAATTCTCCCGAAACACTGACACACGAACAAGCGAAGAAAACACTACAAGTCTTCCTCCAAAGTTGGGAATTGACTCAAGACTTACCAGAATTAAGAAGAGATTTAGCAGCCAAGATAGGAATAGTCTCCAGAAAAACTACTTGGAAACTCCAAGATATTTCTTTACTGCAAAGTCACCGCAACAACTTGAGAAAAGCTGACTATAACGAAGCTGATACTTTACAGGTAGTCATTGATAATTTGGAATTCACTGATAATCTGTCATTCTCCCAATGGTTATTCAACGCCAGAAACACAATTATCATTCACACCCTATTTTGGCTCGGATTAATTTTAGCTGTGCAATTGTTGCGTCCGAGGTGAGTGAGTAGGGGCGGGGTTTCCTTACCCGGCGGGGTTTCCTTACCCGGTTTGGTTTGTGTAGCCGCAGTTATTACCTTCAATTATTAAAAGAAATTGCTTCAGCAACATCCTTAAATGTTGCACCCGTACTAAACAAAGCACGAAAAAGAAGATCAACCGAAACAGACGGATCACCTGATTCCATTTTTGCTACACGAGATTGGCTGGAATTCATACGTTGAGCAACTTCTGTTTGGGAAAGATTTTGACTTGTCCGAAGTTCTTTCAGGTACCTGCTCAGTATTAATTTCAGTTCTACAAGTTTAGATTCTGCTGGTGAGAGTTGAAGAAATTCTTCTGGTGTTCCAATATGCCAACCTGCTGCTTCTAAACGCTGACGTTTTTTCTCATCCATTAATGAAAGTCTCCAACATCAATTACATGGCTTCTTTGTATTTTTTCAGCCTGTCTTTACAGGTATCAATCACAGAATTTTGAGTTTTATCTGTTTTTTTGGCGAATACACCTAGAATGACAATGGCATCTGTATCTATAAAATAAACAATTCGCCAGTTCTTATCTTGATCTACAATACGCAATTCATGGCATTGAGAACCAATTATCGGCATTGCTCGGGATTGAGGCATCGATAAAGACTCACCTTGCTGCAACTTTCGCAGAAGGAACCCTGCTTCTACACGCGCATCACTAGAAAAAGGAGGAGTCTTTACTTCACCACTAAGCCAAATAAGCGGTTTGTCACACGAATCTGTCATTGATAAATGTACTGTTATTATAGTATGTCAAATCTGACATAATAACAAGTGTAAATTATTTTTCGGGCGTTACTGACTAGAGCTTATGTTAAATCACGCAAAAAATAAAAACGATCGCTATTCATCGTATCACCTTTATCCCTTCCCAAATAACCTGTTAAAGGAGAGGAAAGTTCAATCAATATTTCGTGCATTTGTTGTTTAGAATCTATTGTTTGTGGCGGATTGGAATGAACAAAAGCTGCATATAGCCCATCTACACCCTCTTTCTCGCCTTGAATTAACTCTAGGTGTTTTTTTAATACTTGGATAATGTGCGATCGCAATTTGATATCTCGATCAATTTTCTGAATATAGTCATTAATTTTATCATCAGCTAAACCAAAGGGTTCCTGTTGAAAATATTGCTTTAGTTCTAAAAGATTAATGGAACCTTTGTATTTTGCTTGTAGTTCTACAAGTTTTTGTAATGTTTCGGGACTAATTACATTCATATAATTTTCTGTAGCTGTTCTTTGTGCATAAAAATTGAGTTCTCCAGCAGCAACAATTAATTTAATAGAATCCTCATATTGGGATTTACCCAAATGGTTCATACCTATTTTCAAAAGTTGTGCTGGTGTACCGTCAGATACTTTTTCTGATTTGGTGGCTTTACATTCACCCACTAATGGATATGGATATTCACAATACAAGTCCATTCCACCAGAACCCCCTGTCTCTTCTGGGTTTAGTCCAGAACCAGTAAAGCCTAATTTTAGTAATGCTTGACGAACTAATTTTTCAAATTTATGTCCATCACTGGAGTTACCGACTTTTGCGATTGTTTTAATCCAAGCAAAATCAGAATCTAGTGATTGCATGGTGTTTGAACTACCCCAACCCAAGAATACTTGAATATCATCATTTAACTGTTTTGCTGCTGGGTGAGTTAGAGTTGCTAACTGACTCTGTAATGCTTCCAATTCAGGATGTGGGGGTGACTTTAGATTTTGCAGTTGTTGTTGGCGCTGGGCAAAAGTGCGATCGCTCAAAACTGGAGTAGAATTAGTAATAATCAGAGGTAAACTGACAAATTTTCCGACTTTATCATTAATGTTAAGTTTAGCTGCTACTTCTTGGGGTTGGGGAAGTTTATAGACGCGCAAATAAGCGAAGAAAATATGTTGTTGCTGTTGTAATATTTTCTCTAACGCTGTTGGTGTCCATATGGTTAGTTGAGATAAAGCTGCTAAATATGTAGTGTCATCAATAATTTGACATTGTTCGCATTTTGCCCATCCTTGAATCGGAATTTTTTTTAAATTATTTTTATTGAGATTAGCTTGAGCAATGGAGGCAAAATTTGATTGATAATATTGCTCAACTGACAATGGAATATTTAAAATATTGCTAGGATAAAGAGCAAATTTATGTTCAGGGCGCAGAAACATTCTAGGTAAAGCTGCAATTGTTCGTCCCTGTATTAATGCTTCGATATCAGGGAAAGGTAGACACAATGCTGTGGAAATTGAAACCTGTGGATTCATTATTATTTGGTTAAGGTTCAAATCAAGAAAATATGATTAACGAATTGGTAAATTTAAAAAAATATTATTAATTAATAATCCCATTATTCTTTATTTTGTATATTATTAGCTGACAATTTCTCGAATAAGAGAATTATTAATTACTAGTTTATTCTGCTTGATGAAATTTATAATTATGTCGTTATTTAATTCAGTAATATTATTTTTATAAACACATGATATAGCTAAAAGAGGTTTAATATCTTCTTTCCGTAATGCAACCCATTTACCACCTAATCTTGGTGATAAAAGTTGCCTGAGATATTGTCGTGCAACGGCAGCAGTTTCATTAATTGGTTTAGAACGAACTAAGCAACCACAATTTAAGTCAAATTTTTCATAATCAATTAGACGTTTTAATGCAGCTCCTATATAGTTTGCAGCAGATTTCTGAATGGTATCGACCCCAATCTTGACTGTTCCTTGGTTACCAATAATTTTAAAATCAATATATTGATTGACTGAACTATTTTCAATTTTTTTCACATCTTCTATTGTTACCCTCTCTACTGTTTCTCCAATGAGAGTAACAAATCCTAGATACAAAGCATCAGCGATAGCAGTTTCATCTAAAAATAAAACATCTATGGAAGCTTCAACCTTAGCTAATTCTTTCTGGAAATATGGCTCCACAGAATGATTAATAGTTACTGTTGGTAAAATAACACCAGGTAAAAAATTATCTGCACACCATTTTAAAATTGACCTTACAGTAGGTTTATCCTTACCTAAACTTCTCAATTTATTTTCATCAAACGGATAAAGAGGGTGTGGAGGAACTATTTGGTGAGTATCATAAAAATCTTTTAACCACTGCCAAACTAAAGAAACAATATCATCGGAATTAAGGTATTTTAAATTAATCGGTTGTCTATTTGTTTGTTCACTGACTAATCTATCCATGATAGCTTCAGCTTGCGGTAAAACCCTAATTTGGTCATTCCAAGTTTCAGGATACATTGCTAATAATAAAACACTCCTTGTCAAAGTGTTATATAAATCCTTTGTTAAACTGGCAATTACTTGTGATGTTGTGAAACCAGTATCAGAAACTTCAGCATTATCTAATTCATCAAAACAAATTACTGGAATTTTATAATTACTGATGATATTTAAAATTTGCCGTACATTACTTAATGCATTTGCATCCCTATTTCCACCTTTGGGATTTGGTAACCCCATTGCATCAGCTTGCGCCTGGGTTAACTCTAAACCCGATAACCAAAAGTTTGCATAATTACTGTGTGCAGATGATAGAGTCCATAAAATTGCTTTCACTATATAAGGATTAGTTATTTCCGGCTTGGTTTGTAAAATAACTTCTGTTAATTTATCAACTACTTTATTTGAATGTTTCTCAAGCCATTTAGGAAATTCATTAATATATTGTTGCGATGTATAGTTCCATTCTCTACTTTCATTGATTAATGCAGTTGCTATTTCTTGCCATTGCATCACTTTTTGATTACCAATTACTCTCAGACTGGAGGTAACACTTTGCAAGAATTGATATTTAATTTGATTTAAATCATCGTACCTACTCATATAAATGAATAAAGTTTTATTATTTGCTTGCAACTGATGTCTAATGCGGCTAATAATATGACTTTTACCTAGTCCTTTTTCCGCAGTAATCGTAATACCTACAGTTTCACGCTCTCCCCGATAAATTTTATTTACAGCATCCAATACTGCATTAGAAGCATGGGCATTAATTGAAGGTACATCAGGAAAATTTTTACCCCAAATTTGAGCAGGCCTAACTACAGTATGACCTGCAAATGGATTATAATTTTGAATTAATTGATCGATTTGAGAAGTATGAGAAGCTGCTAAAGTCATGGTTTGATTCACCCATTAATTAAATTGAAAAATATTATTTATAGCACTACATAATTAGGTAAGGACATTGTTTAACCTCCAAACCTATGAACAGTAAACTTATTACTTATTACCTCATAAAAGCCTGGCATAGCAACGCAATCCATCAAGCTCAGTGCTAATCGAATCCTCAATTTTGTCTGGCGCGCTGTCTTCCACAGTACCCCCTTGTAATTGGAAAATATCGTTAGCTTGCATTTCCAATAACCACTCATTAAAATCAGAACGACTTACCCTTTCCCCTATCTCCCGACGAAGGCGATAAATTGGTACTAAATGGTTAAAGTTATATTCCCGATTGAGTTGCTCATAAACTTGGGTTCCTACCGTCTCAAATTCTAAGTAAGATGAAATAACATCATTCCCATCACTCCCACTGACTAATGCAGATGTACTAACTACCGCACCATCTATTTGTTGAATCCACTTCACTAAAGCATTAGCTACCCAAGTACCAACAATCGAACCTGTGAATTGAAACCCAGCCCTCAATGTTTCACTCAATACCTCTAAACCAGTAGTGGGTATGAGAGTGTAACCTTGTTGAGAAATAGCGATCGCACCTTGCTTTTCTAATTTTTCTAATGTATCTTTATACTCTGCAACTCTCCTGCCTTTACTGACAATTCTCTTGCTTAATTGCCCTTTTTTTACCTCTAGCTGGGTACCACCTAAATCCCATAAAGCTAGTAAAATACGAGTTTTTTTCTGATTTTCACTGCTTTGTAAATCAGTAATTTTAGTATTATTTTGCACCATGTTGATATCTTAATACTTAATAAATTAAGTATAGTTTTACTCGCAATTTATTAACTGGAGTAAAAATACTGAAATATTTTACTAGGGCTTTAATTGTAAATGTGCGATGTAGATTGTGGGAGTTTACCGAAAATATTCTCATGTAGCAATGGGATTTGTTGAATCACCCACCAACCACCAATTATGACTCTTGTGTAAGTCCCGATTAAATATTTGATTTTCAATTGAGTGTGGTATAACAAAACTAAATTTTATGCTGATAAAGTCTTAAATAAAAAGAATAAAACGAAAAAATAAGTACCTTATACAAATGAGAAAATATCTATTGATTTAGATGCAATGCTTACTAGTACTTCACTACATTAATTTTGACAAGTCGTGGGTGCTCAGATTCCCGACTTCTTTAAGAAGTCGGGAATCTATGTGGCGAACTACTAGACAACAAATATCCCCGACTTTGTGGAAAAATCGGGGAGCTAAAATTATCAAGTTATAAATTAAAATCACCAATTATCCTCTAACAAAGACTCAAATTCATAACGTAAAGATTGCATATCAGCCAATCTCCCTATTATTAAATTATCCCTTCCTGCGTCTTGCAAACGGGATTTCCAGTAAGTAACACTATCGGAATTATTTAACCAAAATTGAATTACTGTATCGATTACTCTGTCTAAATTCCAATCTAATTTTGGCGGTACCGCTTCCACCGATGCAATCAAAGCATCTAAAGTACAAGTATTACTGGCTATATATTCAATTCCTTGATTTCGATCCTTTTGGGTAATTGCTTGTTGGCGATCGAAAAAAGTTAAAATAGGAGATACTCCTACAATATTGAAAGTATATTTCATCTTAATTTTCTCCAGATAATTGACATGAAAAATGCATAGTGTGGTCTTGAATTTCCCTTACACAGCAAATGTATAGCTTCTCCCAATCATTTATAGATAAGAGTTATCGGTTCCTCCATTGATAAATGAACCAGGGAATTAATTGATAACTATTAATTCTGGTAAACAGTACTTATGCACAGAATAAACTAGCAAATTGGTTGAAGATAAACAAGTGGATAAATTATGTTATGCGAGTGGACTATTATAGATCATGAATGCAGATAATCTGCATAGTCATTTAGCACTCATTAGGGGAGAGTGCTAATATTTAAAAGGATATTTAATTGTTTATTAAGCATATTATAAACCAAAAATAATCAGATTTAAATTAGCACTTAAAGCGGGAGAGTGCTAATCATAAAAAGCACACATATAACAATCATAAATCATTTGTGAAAAGTTAGAATCCCGACTTTTTAGAAAAGTCGGGGTTCTGAGCCTCTCCATTTTTATAAATTAAATAGGATTGCTAAATTTATTCCTAGGACTTATGCAAATGGCATATTTTTGATGTAGGGGAGGCAAAATGCGGTGTAGATTTTCTTCTGTGCATTATTGCCGTTGTGTGATGCACAGAAGGTATTTGAACGTAGTAATCACAAATTGTAGCGCCACGCACCAACTACCGATTCTAATTCCTTTAAATGGGCTAAATCGATGTTCCTAAATCATAATTTAGGAGTATCATGTAAAAATCACATTAAAAATATGCAAAAATAACATAGCCACTGTTTTGATATGTTGTTAAAAGTGGCATCCTAGTTGTGGGAATAGATACAGAGATTTGAGTCCCTTGGTAACTATCAGGGGATTTTATTCTTCAACTCGGTATCCCAATTCTGCTAACCGAATCCGAGACTGTCGCCATTTAGGCCGTACTTTAACGAAAAGTTCTAAGTATACTTTCCCTGCAATTAGCTTTTGGATTTGTTGTCTGGCTGCACTACCAATAGATTTGAGCATCGCCCCACCCTTACCAATCACAATCCCTTTTTGAGAACTCCGCTCTACATTAATAGTTGCAATTACACGGGTAATGCTGGGTGTTTCTTCCACTAAATCGATGGCTATTGCAACTGAGTGGGGTATTTCTTCCCTGGTTAACAGTAATATCTGTTCGCGAATCAACTCACCCATGATAAACCGTTCTGGCTGGTCAGTGACTAAATCTGGTGGATAATAGTATGGTCCAGGTTCTAAGTGTTGAATTAATAACTGTTGCAGTTGGGGTAAATTAGTCCCCGTTTTGGCGGAAAATTTCACCATCTGCCATTGGTGGGTTGCTGCCAATTCAGCGTAACTATCATCGATATTCTGGCTATCGGTAGGCTGTTGGTCTACTTTATTTAAACCCAGAATTACTGGTGTGGGAGAGTTCTGTAACAAATCAGCAATATAGCGATCGCCTCCTCCACACGGAGTGCTACTATCTACCACAAATAATAGTACATCCACTGACTCAATTGCTATTTTGGCATTTTGGACTATTACCTTACCCAATTGATGGTGGGGTTTATGAATCCCTGGGGTATCGACAAAAATCAACTGTGCTTCGGTGGTGGTTAAAATTCCCCGCAGACGATTGCGTGTGGTTTGGGAAACTGGGGAAGTGATAGCAATTTTTTGACCAACTAATTCATTCATTAAAGTAGATTTACCGACATTGGGGCGACCAATAATACCGATAAAACCCGACTTAAATCCAGGAGGAGCCTGGGGAATTGTTACTTGTTCTGGAGGAGAGAAGATGTCATTTTCCGAACTATTCACGCTTAGGCTCCTCTATCATTTTTGTTGTTGTAACTCTGTATTGTTATTCTACTGACAGCACCCCTCTCCTTAACAAGGCTCATGTGTACACACAAGTTATCAAATTTAGCCAAGTCCTCACAAAACGCCCCCTAACCCCCATTCATTGGGGGAACAAGAGTTGTGCAAGTCCCCCAGGTACCCCCAAAATTGGGGGTCACGGGGGCAGGGGATTTAGGGGGCTGAATACGCCCAAACGAAGACAGGTAGGACTTGTGTATACACCGCAGCCTTAACAAGGAGAGGGGCTGGGGGTGAGGTTTTCTCATTCCTACACCGTCATGGGATAAAAATAGCATCACGATTTGCAATCAGGGTACTGGCTCTGACATTATCCACAAAGGCTAGCAGGTCACCACCCAGAGAAATATTAACACCATTTCCGAAATCCTCGAAGCTCAGATTATTAAAATCACCCGCCTTAAATTGGGTACCTGGGTTATCAATAGAACCAAGTTGGAAGTTGCGAATAGTATCGTATCCTTCTCCCTGGAGAAGAACGACGGTATCGTTACCTCCATTTAGTTGAACAAGATCCAATCCAGAGCCGGTATTAATGAAATCATTGCCAGAACCAGTGGTAATAGTGTCATTACCAGCACCTGTTAATATCTTGTCATTACCACCATTGGCATTGATGTAATCGTCGCCAGGACCAGCAAAAATCAAGTCATCTCCAGAAGCTCCGTTAATATTGTCATTACCACCACCACCGACAAGGGTATCTGCACCCCCGTTACCATTGATGTTGTCGTTACCACCAAGACCGCGAATTACCTCACCATTGGAAGTACCATTTAATGCATCTGGGCCTTCAGTACCTTCAATGAGATTAGTGGGAGCGGGTATTTCTTCTGTTAGTGTTAACCCAGTAATGCTAAACCCCGTATCTCCTATAACCGTTGCTTCTCCAGTCACCACATCAATCTGAATCAAATGATCGGGGTTCCGACTACCATTTTGAGAAATACCGCCATAAAGGTTACCATCAGCAGCAAATTCAATGCTTCCCACTCTATCGAATCCAGTTGATCCAATCACCTCCGCCTCACCAGTATCTAGATCGATAGTGACAAGCTGTGACCCGTTAGGTGAACCTGCTCCAGATGTCACCCCATATAAAATCCCTGTTACTGGGTCTACAGATAACCCAGTAATTGGACCTAGGCCCGTTGCCCCAACTGTAGTCAAGTTACCATTAGATGTATCAACAATCACCAAATTTGAGGGCGCTCCGGAAGCACTAATGAATGTACCGTATAGGGTAGAACCTACGAACTCTAATCCATTGAGGGCTCCGAATACATGGTTTACTTCTCCCAAAGAATCACCCGTTGTTTCGTCGATGGTGTGTAAACCAGTAAAACCATTGATTTCCTCACCATAGAGCGTGTCAGTCTCAGTATCAAACTCTATTTCTGTTGCCAGAGGAAATTCCATGTTTCCAATTAGTTCTGCTGTTCCTGTAGATAGATCAATGCTAAATAACTCACCTGATTGAGAACTTCCTAAAAAAGACATGGTAGATGTACTCCTTGTTTGACGTACTTTATATGTATATGCTATTAAAAAAATCTTTTCTAATATAATGAAGCTTTTTTTTCTTACAAATATTTGTTTTTCTTCAATCGGTGTAAAATTTATTTTGTGACCTTCTCATGTAGGGAATAATGAGCTTAAATACTTTACATATCAATTATTTAAGACTAAAACTGCTTCAATCAAGCTAGCTTACATTTGACTATTAAAAATTAATGAATATTTAGTATATTCCAAATATATAATTATCACCTAAATGAGTGAAATCACTTATACAAAAAACATTTTTTAGCTTGATAATAACATGATATTTGAGCATGATTGCTCGTGATATCCAGTCCAGATAATTACTTCCTATATGACTGGTTTATTTCGGTAAATACTGTTAGAATAAAGTTTATAACGCACCATTATAATGCCCCTTATCAAGTGTTTGATGCGTTAAGCTGTCGCTCACACACCCTATGTATCTTTTGGTGCAAATCAAACCGAATTCCTATATATAAACTGGTTTGCTTCGGTAAATAGTAAATTTATTACTTGTTACTCATTACCAATTACCTATTACTGCTCTTCACAGTCAACATAATTATTTAAACGCAAGTAATATGAGTTTTTACTCTCATAAATGCTAAGAAATATTCACGTAATCGATAGTTATAAATGGACTTTTTCGGCAAGCCCTAGTGGTTCATCGCATAAAATATGATGGGATTTATATCACACTCGCCTGGGGTTGAAAACCCCACCTCTTATAGCTAAAGTCGTCTAAAGACGACTGAGAAATAGCCATCAAAATCAATGCGGTAATCGCCTACTCTAACACGATAAGCATTTTCTCTATTTTTTAGTTTTTTTACCCCATGAGGACGTGGCTCTATAGCTAACTCATCAATTTTTACCTGTATGCGTTCTTGAATTTATGGTGGTAACTTGTTGAATTGCTTTACAGCACGTTTAGAAATTTCAACTGTATAGCTCACGCCACATCCTTTTTCATTTCTTTTTTAACTTGTTCCCATGAAATAGTACCGTTAATCTGTATATCTTCTTTAGCTTCATCATAGGCTTTTAAATCTTCTTCGTCTTCTTTATCCTCAATGTTTTTCAAGAAATCATAAATTTCATCTAAGGTGCTGTCATAGGCTTGGTAAAGCATTATGAAGATATCTTGAATTAACTGTTCTCTTTCATTATGGGTTTTCATTGTTTGAACCTCTTTGTTAGTTTCTAGATTTAAGTCTAGCTACTTGTTACTTTTTAACTTTCAATGAAAGACTACCGCACCTTCTTAAACCACTTAACAACACCATCAGCTATCGCCTTCGCTAACTTCTTCTGCTCCTTTTCATCCATCGCCCACTCAAATTCTTCCGGATTACTCATAAAACCCAATTCCAATAATATACTCGGTGCCTCCGCCGGACGGGTAAGTGCTAAGTTATTCCAAAACACCCCATAGGTAGGACGTTTACGCTTTTCCACCAGATAATTGTGCATAAATACAGCCAAACTATGGGCCTGGGGATGATACCAAAACATACCTATCCCCTGAGTATTTTCCGCATCTCCACTATCAGGTAAAGCATTGTAATGGATGGAAAATGCGATCGCTGGTTCTTCTTTGGCAATCATTTGCTGACGAGCAACCAGGGAAACATCCCTATCGTCTTCCCTAGTCATCACCACCGTTGCACCTCGTTTAACTAATTCTGAGCGCAGCAACTTGGATACTATTAAATTTACATCCTTTTCCCGATAACCAGTGGGTCCAGTGGCTCCCGATTCCTTACCCCCATGTCCGGGATCGAGGAGAATCTTAATCCCAGATAAAGGTTTGCTTCGGCTGGATTGAAATTTGGGGGGATGGCGCAAGGTTAAAACTAGGCTAGTTCCTTGATATTCCAGCTTATAACCCCACTGTTGTTCTGTTTTGAGGTTGAAGGTATATTCTAGTTGACCTGGAGCCACCTGCTGCCAATCCAGGCGAGAAATTAACGGATCGTCGTCAGTGCGAATTGTGTCTGTTTGGGCGGTAGTATTATAAAGAGTAAGGGTAAAAGTTTTATTGCCTTGTTGAACGCTGACAGGTACGGGAGACTCTAGGGGGAAAGTCATCTGTGTGGCCTGGGAAAGCTGTTTGTAACCCACACTGCGAATAATGGAACGGGGTGGGATAAAATTAGATATAATCCGGGTCTCTCTGCTTTTAATCCAGGCACCATAATCTAACCGCAGCCATTCCCCTTCCTTCCCAGTAATTGTGGCTTGGGTTCCTTGGGGTAGGGGTGTGAGCCTAGAATAGTTAGTACTAGGGCCAGTGCGTGCCACTCCAGCATCTACATTAACTTCAGCAACTGGTAATTGTTGTGGGGAGAGGATTTGGATATTACCAGTGCCTGCTTGGGTGAAACTTTCCCCATTTAAGGTGAGTCGAAATTTAGGTTTACCCAAATTACCAGGACTATCTACCGTCGTACAACCCTGGTACTTACCAATGTTTTGTTGCACAGTGGGCTGGTTTTGTCCTGTTAAGGCGGCAAAATTGCTTGGTAATTGTACCTGTTGATTTTGAGGTAATAGAGATATATTGCGCTCCCCTAATTGTACAGATACAGTAGCATTTGGTGCAGCCACTGCACTCAAACAAATTAGCTCTCCTGGCATTCTGGCAATATCAACCCCCGGTTTTAAGGAATCTTGGGCAAAAGCTAAACCTTGGGGAATTACGGTTTGGGTAGTATTTCTAATTACTTTGATCTGGACTGTTTGATTGCCATCGCTTACAGTAAACAGGTTCTCTCCTAACTGTAAGGGTAGACTAGGGGCAAAATGACCAGATTTACTACGGGAAATCTTTTTCCCATTGATAGACACCTCTTTTTGGGGGGGAGCCGTACCAATAAAGAATATTTTTTCTGCTGTGGTTTTGTGATTATTTCGGGGATAAACCACTAACAAAGATTGTTCTTCAGCCAAAGCAAGGGAGGGAATAACAATAGAACCTAATACTACTAATGCTAAAAGTTGTCTCACGCAAAAATAATGGCAGCTAATTGACAATGGTTAATCAGTTAAAAGGGAATAGGGAATGTGCAAGAGGGAACAGGGTGGTTTGGGATGGAGATTTAAACCCCAACCCAAACTTGTAACTTATAGAACTTATAGAAAATGGGATCTTAAGATCCTAATTTGGGAATTATTCCCTGTTTTCTGTTCCCTGTTCCCTGTCCCCTGTTTCCTGTTCTGTGTTTCCTTCTTCGATAATTACCAATTGGTAATTTTGTTCGGAAAACATCCTCATTACTTGAAAACATGACTATGGCACAATTACGGGATGTATTTATTAGCAGGTGCTTGAAATCCAAAATATTATGACTAAGTTTGTCTTCGTCACAGGCGGTGTAGTTTCCAGTATTGGCAA
>JASJCX010000062.1 GCA_030065255.1 Calothrix sp. MO_167.B42
CGAATGCCTCACAAAACAAGTAAAAACATGGGTACACTTATATTGGCGTTAAGAGCTAAATTTCTTGTTTGACAAGGATTTAAGACCTGTATAGTACAAACGCTCCGGGGTAAGTTCAGTTTAACCTTCTCTGCAAGCTATCGCCCCGGGTGAGCGAAAAAAGGTGTGGGGAGTGTGGGGAGTGTGGGAGGTGTGGGGAGTTATTTTTTGGATACTTAGCTAGAAATCCCACGCAAAATTTCGTTCACCCTATCGCCCCTAACAGAAGCTGATCTAACAAAATCGAAAATTCATGAAATAGATGAGCGAGTTTTCATTTATCCTCGTAATTTGATGGATTTTTTCTGTTAATTTTCAATTCGTTTATCCCAAGCAACTGCATCTTTCCGCATCCGAATAATCACCTGAATCTGTTCAGAGACTAAAGGCTCAAGAAAAGGCACTTTACTATGCATGGTGGGTAGCTGATTACTCCCTTTACTCCTTCTTGGGATACCTCTTTATCATCTCTTCAATCTTCACAGCCTCTCCACCTAGCGTATACACCACTCCTCCAGACATCGCCAGCACAAGCCTTTCCCTCCTTGCCCATTCAAACCAAGTGCTTACATCCGAAGTCACCGTATTTTTCGCCTTTACACTACTCCTACAACTGTTTATAAACAAACCAGTCGGATTTTCACACCAACCCTCGTGAATCCCTTCCTTAACACGAGCGATTGCTCCAGCCACATTATCCCAGTATTTCTTGATCGCCCCCAAGCAAGGCTCTGGATTGATCCGCAACTTTTTCAACTCTGTGCAGACATCTTTAACCTCTTGCTTTGTCGGCTTGTTTAAAATTGTAACGACTTCGACTTGCAACTGGGGAAGTCTATCCTCATGAGAGTCTGATTCGTTAGTAGAGTCAACCTGTTCTGATTCAGAAATAATGATTGGGTTGGAGTATCGTTTTCGGTTGGAACAATCGACCGTTGTATTCGAGAAGTGGGAATAGCTTGCTCTCCAGTAGTTGAAGAACTAATTGGAGAATTGCAATCGGCAGAAATAATCCACCTTGATGAAACACCCTGGTACGAAAAGGGGAAATATCGATGGTTATGGGTAGCCATTACCAGTACAATCGCGGTTTTCCACATCGGTAGTCGTCGCAAAGAAGAATTGTTGCATCTTCTCAGTGAGGCATTTGTAGGATGGTTAGTTACTGATGGCTATGGAGCTTACAGTAGTTATCCAAAACGCCAACATTGTTTGGCTCATCTCATCCGTAAAGCGATCGCTTTAACGGAGGCAGTAGATAAGGAAGTAGCCGATTTGGGACAGTGGCTATTAGCGGGACTTAAACAAAAATCAAGCCCAAACGAAGCCTAAACTAGCTTTGTAAGCGATAAATACGTCACGATTTTTGTTCAGCCATTCCACAAAACGATAAGATATAGCTGTACGAAATGCTTCCAATGCTTCAGGAAAGGTTGTAATCGGTTTATTTGCCCATCGTCGTCTTAATCCTCCAGTAAGTTTATGCCAAATGATAAAAGTATAGGCACAAAATACTAATATAAAATGTCTTTCTAAACTCTTTTTATCTCGAACTTGGTATTCTTTTAATCCTAACCATCCCTTAGCCTCCCGATAAAAAACTTCCACCCAATTTCTTTGGGAGTAAGTATCAATAAACCATTGAGGAGTTGCAATCAATGGGTCAACATTAGTTATAAAATAATCAATATCATCGGCATTTTCAAAACTTGAAGCATTCATAACGATAGCTATTTTTTTTTTCCTTCAAGCCGCGATATTTCTACTTCCACAGTTGCAACCCAAACCTTTCTTGGCTGTTCTAAATTTATTATGATTTCGCTGAAATCATCTTCTGATAAAGATTATGCTAAACTATCTAGTCTTATTTCGTCACTAGTAACGGAATCTTTAATAACTTTTACTTTCCTATTTTTAGCCAACCCTCCTAAATATTTTAAATTTCTCTTTTCTAATTCAAATAAAAAATTAGTATTGTTACCATGTCCTGAATCTATTAATACTATTCCTGGTCTATACCCTCTATTCACACTTTTATCAATTAGCTCCAATGCTAACTCTGGTTTTTTCTTAAATTCTGGGTCATTTTTACCGTCTGGTAAAGATAAGCTATGCTGATATAATTCTATGTCTAAAAGTAGGCTTTTCTTCCCATCATAAAGATGAGTTGTAACAACTACGTTGCCATTATCAGTTTTACCAATTTCTCCTATATACTGGCGACTTACCCCTGCTGTAAAATTCCCACTTTTTCTATGTCCACTGTCATCTATGATTAAACTAAATCCTCTACTTATCCTAGTTTGGCTGCATTTATTCATTATTTCTAAACGACGCTCATTTATCTTGTCTGCTGACCAAGTTGATTCTGTTAAAAAATGGTGCAATTTGTGGTAAGTCACACCTACTGCGTCGGAAGCCATTTGATATATGTTTTTTCGCTCCCTTTCTCCTAATAACCCTCCTACATAGTTCCTGAACTCTCTTTTTTGTGCTTTAGTTCTTAGTAAATCATCGAAGCGTTTACACCATTTATCGAAACATGGAGGCATAGCTGAAGGAGTAGTTTCTCTCATGGTTGGGAGTCTCTATCAAAGCGACGTAAAAGCTTAACTATATAAGCATTTTAACTTATTTTGACTTTATTAACTGTTTAAGTCCCGCTAGTGCAAATTGTTGATTCGTTTTCTAAGATGAAACTGAATTAAACAAAAGAACCAAACATGAGTAAAACAATTCTAATTACAGGAGCAAGCAGTGGTATTGGCAAAGCAACTGCCAAATTATTCCAATCAAAGGGGTGGAATGTGGTAGCGACCATGAGAACTCCTGAAAAAGAAACAGAACTGACTGCGCTAGAAAATATATTAGTAAGCAGGCTAGATGTATTAGATCGGGATTCAATTACAAAATCCGTTCAATTGGGTATTGAAAAATTCGGCAAAATTGATGTTTTATTAAACAATGCAGGCTATGGTGCTTATGGTGTTTTAGAAGCAACCCCTTCCGAAAATATTAGAAGACAATTTGATGTTAATGTGCTGGGTTTATTAGATGTAACCAAAGCCATCCTTCCTCACTTCAGGGAAAATAAAAATGGTATTTTGATTAATATTTCATCCATTGGAGGGAAAATGACCTTCCCACTGGTTTCGCTGTATCACGGGACTAAATTTGCTGTTGAGGGAATTTCTGAAGCACTTAGTTTTGAAATGGAAGCAATTGGTTGCAAGGTGAAAATTGTCGAACCAGGAGCAATTAAGACTGATTTTTTGGGTCGTTCTTTTGATTTTAATAATGATGAAAGTCTAATTGAATACCAAGAATTAGTTGGTAAATTATTCAATTCTTTGGAATCCTTAATGAGCAATGCTTCTGAAGCTAGTGTTGTTGCTAATGTAATTTATGAAGCAGCAACCGATGGCACCGAGCAATTGCGCTATACGGCGGGAGAAGATGCTAAAGCGATCATCGCTCATCGTCAGGCATCCGATGATCAGAGTTTTATTCAAGGAATTAAGGATCAATTCAACATTTAATTACTCTCAAATAAATAATTTGTCAATTCAGCATTTAGGAAAAAATATGAGTCAAAAAACAGTTTTAATTACTGGTTGTTCTAGTGGCTTTGGTAAACTGAGTGCGAAAACCTTCCACAAAAATGGTTGGAATGTCATTGCTACTATGCGATCGCCACAAAAGGAAACAGACCTCACTCAACTAGAAAATGTCTTAGTGACTAGATTGGATGTTACCGATTCAGAAAGTATTGAAGCAGCGATCGCTCAAGGTCGAGAAAAATTTGGCACCATTGATGTTCTCGTAAACAACGCTGGTTTTGGCAGCCATGGCTGTTTGGAGCAATTTAGCCAGTTGTTTGGATGAATTTTGGGTGAATTTTGGGTGAATTTGCAAAATTTCAGCCCCTCCGCAGATACCTGCGAAGGGGCTGAAAAGACGGTACAGCCTGAGATGCCAGGAACGAGACTTGAACTCGTGACACGAGGATTTTCAGACCTATGCTCATCACAAAAAGACGCGATAAGCCTATGGCTCCCGCTTCGCTTACTGCTCTTTGAGTTCAAAAAACACTCAGCACACCCTTGGATGGTAAAATCAGCACTGGTGGGAGTTTCATTATCCACGCCCGCTAAAAACCAATGGTAAAACCAGCAGATGTCAGCACAAAACGGTTAATTAGTCTTGCACCAGATAATTGGGTGCGTTGGGTAACAGCAATTCCCAACATCAATGTCAGAGAAATTCTCAGTTCGGAGTTTCAGTGGATAAGTAGGGAAAGTGATGTTTTAATCCGCGTACATAGCCCTGAAGATGGTGAATTTCTTGTTCTCAACGAATTGCAATTACGTTATAACTCCAAACTACCCCGGCGAATGCGAGCATATGCAGCACTCGCCTCTGAAAAATATAATTTACCTACTTATCCAGTACTTATTAATATTCTCCAAACTAGTCAAGTAGAAATACCAACTTCTTACGTATCTAATATTGGAGGGTTGCAAGTACGCCAAGATTACCGGGTAATTAATTTGTGGGAAGTTGATGTTAATGTTGCTTTTGAACAGCCCTTACCTTCTTTACTTCCATTTGTGCCAATTCTTAAAGGTGGTAAAGATGAGTCAATTATTCGAGAAGCATTGCAAATTTTACGTGGAAACGAACAATTAAATCAGTTAGAAACAGTCTTGGCTTTTTTTGCTACCTTTGTACTAGAGAGTGCCTTAATTCAAGAAATAATGAGGTGGGATATGGCTGTATTACACGAATCACCTTGGTATCAAGAAATATTACGGGAAGGAAAAGCACAGGGAGAAGTTGAGGGAATAGTATTGAGTATACGGACGAGTTTAGAAGCCAAGTTTGGTGGTGAGGGATTGGAGTTAATGCCTCAAATTGCTCAAATTTCTGATTTGGAGAGATTGCAAGGGATTTTACGCACTGTTGTCCTAGCAAATACTGTTGAGGAAATACTGCAAATTTTGTAGTAAACCTTGGCAGTACTGGTATTAGGTGACTCTGGAAAAAGCCTCTCATCCGCCTACATAGTAGGTTTCGAGAGAACGAATCGTACCAGGCTTTATATTACTTGTGTTTATTCCTCTTCTGTTTGGGTTTCATAACTAACCACGCCGCCATACCAAAGATGGTGGTAGCTAAAACACTCCACAGCAAGGATAATACCAGAGGGTGAAGTGGGTACTTGAAATTAATCGGTGCAAAGGGTTTCTCGATGTGTTGGGCGACGACACCGGAAACTATGGCACCACCACCAAAGGCTATACCTAGTACTTTAACAGTGTTTTCTAAAGAGCGATCGCGCTTGGCTTGTTCTACTTCCACTACGCCACGAATTGTGCCGATCATCTGGTCAAAGAAGTTTTGACCAGGGGTAAGATATTTGAGGTAGGTTTGTATTTGTTGCTGCCATTGCTTATCAGCGCGTTTGAGAAAGTCTTGCCAGAATTTGGGACTATCTCCCCCGATAGCGGTAATGTTTTCTAAACAAGTTTTGTAATTACTGATATTTGTAGTAATCGCTGTGTGGTGTGCTTGTAAGTCTTGCAGACAACTAGCATAATCAAGGCTTTTGTGGGGTATTTCTGTCAGTAATTCTTTGAGTTGTGGTAGCTGTATCTGGGAGTCAGCTATCAGATTCGGAAGTTCTTTGATGTTTTTTTCGACATCGCTATAAATGCTTCTTGCTTCTGGGTAGCGGTTGCAAGCTTGCTGATAAATATAGAACCCATTTGGGATCTTTACCTTTTCCGGTATAATAATCCAAAATGTTGATTATCAAATACAAATTTACTCCCAAGGAGTGCGATCGCCCTGCACGTTGTTTGTGGAAGGTGCTTCGCACCTTCCACAAACAACAAATAAAGATAAAATGGGCTATTCAAGCAGTTTGACGGATAAAGAATGGGAAATTATTGAACCTCTATTACCCAACAAGAAAAGGACAAAACCCCCAACATGGAGCAAGAGAGAAATTTTAGATGGGGTTTTATATCAACTAAAAAATGGTTGTAACTGGTGTGATTTACCGTCGGATTTACCTCCCTACTCAACAGTATTTTGGCATTACAAACAGTGGCGAGAAGAAGGAATAATCGACAATATCCGAGATATTCTCCATGAGCAAGTGCGCGAACAGGTTAAAAAAAAGCGAAATGGACAACCTTAATCATCATTGATTCACAAGCCGTAAAGAATACTTGTAATGCTAGTGAACGAAACCAAAGGATTCTGTTTCTACAAGTCTACGAATGGTATTAAAAGGCATTTAGCTGTGGATACTTTAGGGTTCCCTTTTTTTACTCACTGTACTAAAGCCAATGTATCTGATGACCAAGGATTAATTGAAATGTTGTCTGACAACATTGATTATTTCAAATCTAAACCCGTTAACATTCCCAAAATTACTATCCTTCTTGACAATGGATATCACCCAGAAAAATTAGAGGAAGAGTTAAAGAAAATCTATCCGCAGATAATGACCAAGATTAGATTTAAGCTATCACCAAAACTATCCAAAGCCCAGAAAGAAAAAGAAGGAAAAACAGGCTTTGTTCCAGTCAAAGCAAGGTGGGTCATAGAAAGAACCAACTCTTGGATGGAGAGATGTAAAAGTTTGGTCAAGAATTTTGAAAGAACCCTTAATAATTCTACCACCAAGGTTAATCTTTGTTTTGTCCGACTAATGCTTAAAAGACTGGCAACTGCTTAGAGGATGTTTTAAAAGTGGAGGGGTATTGTAAGAAAGCTCACAAGGCTTAAGCTGAAATTGAAGATATCAGCACCTTGCAAGCAATGACTAAAACATATCCTAACAATTTGACATGGGAGCAGTGGGAATTAATTGCAAACCTATTTCCGGAAACAAAACCAGGTGGTCGTCCAAGGAAAGTATCAATTTATGCGGTTGTCAATGCGATTATGTACGTACTTTGTCAAGGATGTACATGGCGAGCATTACCCGGAGATTTTCCAGCTTGGCAAACAGTTTATGGCTATTTTCGTAGATGGCAGAAAGATGATACATGGCTTGTGGTGCATGACAAACTCTACCAATGGGTTAGGGTGGCAGCAGACCGTCAACCAAGTCCTTCAGAAGCTGCTGTTGACAGTCAATCAGTAGAAACAGCAACCATGATATCTCAGGAAGTTGGTTATGACGCAGGCAAAAAAATACATGGGCGTAAACGACATCTGACTGTGGATTTACTGGGGCTTGTCCTCAGAGTTTTGGTAACATCCGCTTCAATTCCAGAGCGTCAAGGGGCTAAAAAAGTCCTCAAACGAGTTCATGATATGAGCGTGAGCGTAAATCGATTACATAGGATTTGGATGGATGGAGGATACCGGGGAGAAGATTTTATGCACTGGGTGATAGATATGTTCCGATGGATTGTAGAGATTGTCCTTAGACCTTTAGAGAAGAAGGGTTTTGTCCACTTACCTAAGCGTTGGGTTGTAGAGCGAACTTTTGGTTGGCTTAATTGGTGTCGGCGTTTAAGTAAGGATTATGAACGCCTTCCAGAAACCTCCGAGACTTTTATTTATATTGCGATGATACGTATTATGGTTCGACGACTCGCATGATTTTTGACCTGCTTCGACTTTTAAAACATCCTCTTAGATGATTTTCGATGATTTTGTATTTAGTCAGTGTTTGATCGTCTAATTTACTGCGTTTGCTATCAGTAAATCGCTTCATTAATTCTGGTGTACTCAAACGATCTGTTCTTTGGTCATCTGGTTTGTACTTGTTGAGAGTGCGATCAAAATTGTTGCTGATGATGTCATTGGCAATAGTAGCTGCTTTACTAGTAGCTACATTACGAGCTGTTAATCCATCTGGTAGTCCCAGATACAAGTAGTACGCTCTTCCTTCATACAACCAATAAAGTCTCAGCCTGCCGTTGCAACACTGAACCTTGACTAATTCTTTGCTTGATTTGCGTGGCATACTCGCGCCCGATTCTAGATAATCTCTATCTAGTAATTATCTAGTATTTTCCCAAAATGCCGTATTTAATGAGATAATTATTGACAAAACAAGCATCATATCCCAGAGCAGACAAAGGCGAAAAAGTCTTGTACAGCAAGGGTTTGAGTGAGATGGAGAATAGGGGATTTGAACCCCTCGCCTCTGCGGTGCGATCGCAGCACTCTACCAAATGAGCTAATTCCCCGGGTTATAAGTTTTTATAACACTGACTGGATATATTTTCTACCGTACAATTCTAACATTACTGTATAGTAGCTTGCAGTTGTTTATCCCATGGGGGATACTCCTACATGGTTTTAGCAACTAAAGTGAAAACGGTAATCTCTGGACGGGAATTAAATCGTAAATGTAAGTGGGTGAATCCCACACCCCGGTTGGTATACTCAAGCATATTTCCTACTTTGTAAAGCCCTCTGTAATACTTACTACCTAAAATTGGCAGGATTGGTGGTTTAAAGAAAGGAAAGCATATTTGTCCACCATGGGAATGTCCTGATAATTGCAAATCAAACCTTCCCGTAGCAGCACTAACATCAGCAAAATCCGGCTCGTGGGCGAGTAAAATTGCTGCACCAGTCTCGGGTAATTGTTGTAATACTAAATCTAAACGGTCTTTTTGTTTCCAAACATCATCCACACCACCAATGTGTAACATGGCGTTACCCCGCTTGAGGGAATAAACAGTATTATCAAGATTGAGAATATTTGTTTCTTGTAATATTTGTTTAATCTTTTGAGTATGAGTTTTTGATGAGTAATCGTGATTTCCCAAGACGGCTACAGTTTTATCTTTGGGTTTTAATTGACTTAATGTAGCTAGATTAGGAATAAACTTTTCGTACCCATGGGTTACATAGTCACCTGTTAAAGCAATTAAGTCTGGTTTTTGTTTATTGACAAGCCCAAAAAGATGATTTAAATACTGTTTTTTCATCTGTTTGTCCACATGAATATCACTCAATTGGACAATTTTATAACCGTTAAATTCTGTTGCCAAATGTGGTAAGTTGAGTTCTACAGTACGAATTTCAATCCAATTTGGTTCAATAAAATGAGCATACAATAAGATAAAAATACTAATAAAAATTAATAATTTCATTATTTTAAATAGCAAAAAAATATTTTTTTTGCGTCTCCTGCGATTTCTCAATCCAAAGTCTCCATACATTTGAATTTTCTTCCATGATAGCTTGATGTTTTTATGGTTTTGTAGGTTAAAATACCGATTTATTAATATCGAAAATTGCTTTTATTTAATTTTTAAGCAAGAAATTTAATTTTTTTTTATGCACTGAGACATAAAATATTTAATATCAAATTTGATCGATCTGAACGTTCAAAAATAGGTAGGGTGTGCTAGGAATATGGTAACGCACGAAACTCCTGATAATGGTGCGTTCTTTTCCTTCATTCTCACACACCTTGACATAGCTAATTTTGTTGGCGTAGCCTGCGCTTGCGCTTACAAAACTCAGTATACTTTCTGTTCGGTGTTCGGCTGAGTTCACGGCCGAAGCTGTTCCCTCCCCCTACAAGTCATATCAAGTTAACTTAATTAGGACTTGCTGACAAAGTTTCAAACGTTGAGTGAAAGAAGGTTACAGAGATTCTTTGGTGATGAAAAAGTTAGGTTAAGGGGACGGAAAAGCCGTAAAATTGGTTAAGCCCCCTTGCACTTAATGAGCAAGAACAAATGTACTGTAAATCTAACCAACCTTCAATTACTCCAGAAAACTTTGAATTACCTGTTGCTGTGCAATTGTCACCAGATAATCGATGGGTAATCATGGCAGAATTAATTCCTTGGTCAGATTTTGAAACAGAATATGCACAAAACTGCATAGCTGGCTCTATTTTGTCTTACCTTTTTTCGTCCTCTATGTCTCATTTTTTTGATAGCGATCGCTTGACATTCAAGACAGTCGCTACGAGGGATTGCGATCGCACTTACACAATTGTCATGCACCCTACTTTGATCAATAGTGTAGACGCAACGCGGCTTGTCGCCAGACATCACCTAAAAAGTATGGAAAAATCAAGGTTTAATGCCCGAACACCATACACCATATTTGGGTTTTCCTGTCAATGCGTAAACTAAATGCTTGTGATAGTGGTGGCGCTTGTAGATAAAAAAATGTGAGCTTATCAACTGATATTAAAGGTTTGATAATTCAGGCAAAATTAAAACCCAAAGCCCATTAGAGCTTTGGGTTTGCTATATTTTTTGAAAATCAGCGATCGCCTGATTGAATAGCGGCAAATATAGAGGAGTAATCTGCAGATTCAAATGACATTTTCATGGCCATTTCCAAAATTTCCCTGACTCCTTCAATACTGCGTACATTTAAATCCGCCAATTTTGCTTCTTCAATAAAGAAATCAGTATCCTTCAACAGGTGCTTAGTGGGAAAATTGGGATTATCGTAATTACCATCCACCATTCTAGTTAGCTTTTTGTCAAAGGTAGGGGCATAAAGAGCACTATTCCGCAAAATTTGCATAAATTGCTCTACATCTATATCATGACGCTGGATAAAACCAAGGCTCAGGGCAAAGGCTGTAGTCATAGAAGCAATCAACTGATTCATGGCCAACTTCAAGGCCATAGCAGTCCCCACCTTACCCACTAACACAGGCTCTGGGCCAAGATGCTTCAATAACTCCAAATGACGCTGATATTGTTCCCTATAGGCACCCACCATCAAAATTAGTTTTCCGGCTTTGGCTTCAGGGATAGTACCCAACACGGGTGCTTCTATATACTCTCCCCCCGCAGCCACCACCGCATCTTGAATTTCCTTACTTTCCGTGGGGGTAATAGTACTCATTTGAATGATACTGCGTCCTGCGATCGCTCCAAAAGAACGGTCTGACAGTAATACACTATAAATAGCTGCGGCATTAGTCAACATGAGGATGACACAATCAGCCCCACGAATTGCTTGATAGGGTTTGGCGGCGATTTCAGCGCCAGCAGCTTTTAATGGTTCCAACTTCCCTGGGGTACGATTGTAGGCTATGAGCGGAATGTTTGCTGCTAATAACCTCTGAGCCATCGGTTGTCCCATTAATCCAGTCCCCAGAAATGCCACCTTCATTATTTACGTTCCCAATGGTTGAGCGTTTGCTGTTAATTTGAGTTGGCTAGCTGCTAAGTGCTAACAATACATCAGCTACTAGCAGCAGTATCGATAAATTTATCCCCCTGCGGCGAAAGTTACCATGATCATGACTGAAAGTAAAATTCCCGGGGTAAGTAACACAACTAGCATCAATAATTCGTGGGCGTTCATAATTATTAACCTTTGATTTATTATGGCGAACTATAATTACTTTTATAACAATTTCAATGGGCGAGGAAGATTTTACAAGTAATCACCCTTGTTTTTGAGCGGATTTTACGCCTAATTTGTGAATTTATCCCTCTTGAATCATTCTGGCTAAATAAAATCTAAAACCCTTATCTTTAAGTGACTTCCAAGAAATAAATTATCCCCGAAGTGGGATAAGTATCCGGTGCGGAGCCTGCTGAGATGGACGGGCTAGAAGCTCATCCCACAAACAACAATGGGACACTTGAAAAATTGTCAGTCCCTAACTGACGAAACCCAACCTACATTTATTTTTATCTTCTCAGAGTGACACAAAAGGATTACATTTACAACAGAATTTACGATAGACCTGGTAGAGAAAATTGTTTGTATTGTCAGGGTTATGTCTTAATATTTACCCTTATTTGTGGATTAAAAATTCAAAACCTCAGATGTATCTATCTGTGGAATCAACTAATTAATCCCAAGTTCCTTGACTGTCAATGTATTATACAATTTCCCCGAGTCGAATTATGTTAGCTTCGGACTCCCCAGAATATTTATCATTAAAATTTACGCTGAGTCTGGAATGATAAATCCTTTGAGTGGTTGGGAAACTGCTGTTTCTTCGAGTCCTTTGGTTTGCAGTAAAACACCAAATCCCCCTAATCCCAAGGGATCTAAAAGTTGGTGTAGGGTATCTCGGCGATGTAATAATTGGGATATGGATTGTTGTGTATAGGAAAGGGAGGCAATCCGTTGTCCTAATCCCAAAGCCATTAAAAATAAACCTTGCTGGGTAAAACCGGCTGATTGCAAACCCCAGCGATCGCCCCATTTCTCCAAAGCGGTAAAATCAACATGGGCAGTAATATCTTGTTGCCCAATATTAATATAGGGATTATTATGGCGCTGATGATGCCAGTAGCATTGTAGAGTCCCTTGCGATCGCCTGGGGTTATAATAGCGATTGTCAGAGTAGCCATAATCTATTGTTAACACGTAACCGCGCTGTAAACGGTCTGCTACTATACTTAACCATTCTAAAGCGGCTAAATTCACCTCACTGCGATATTCATCTGGATAATTATAAATATCAATTTCTAGGGACTGGAAATAGGAATGTAGCTGGGGGGTAGATGGTTCTCCTGTCACTTCCACAAACAGGGGCTGGGAAATATCTCTTTGTTGCTTATTTTCCCCAAATTCCTGGTTTGCCACATAAATTTCCCTTAGTTCTCCCCCATTAATCATAAATTGATGTACTGGCATCGCATCAATTAATTCGTTGGAGAAAAAGCAACCAACAATCGAATTACTGGATATTGTTGTTAAAGTTTGCCAATTAACAGAAAATTCTGCTAACTTTTCCTGTTGTACTTGCCTTAAAGTTAGCGATCGCTCCACAATAATATAATTTAAACAACGCCAAAAATCTGGGTATTGCTGCTGAATGTATTTGAGAATATCAAAGGCGAGGTATCCTTGTCCCGCACCCATTTCTACCAGACTAAATGGCTCTGGCTTACCTAGCACTGCCCACATCTGGACAAACTGTTCAGCCAATAATTCACCGAAATCAGCTCCCAAGTGTACAGAAGTAAAGAAATCCCCTTCTTTTCCCAGTTTTGCTGCTTGGGTGGAGTAATAACCCTCCTGGGGATGGTACAGCACCATATCCATATATTCAGCAAAGGTGATTTTTTGTTGGGGACTGGTGCTAATATGGTGAGCGATCGCTTCGTATAAATTTGGATTATAATCCATACTGGAAATGCTTTAATTTTGCAAATATAACCCTGTAGAACCACAAACCATAGCAACGGCAGAAGTTGAAGCCATTTAATATATCTTAACCTTTGTGGTTGCTACCGTATCACAATTATTTTCTAGGTAATTTTATCAGCTTCACCGGGAATTCTGTGAATAATATAGTCAGGGTACTTATAAATTTTACAAATGATAGAGGGAAGTTTGAAAGCCCTCCAATGAGTCATAGCGTAACGCACTAAATCCTTAATCAGGGTGCATTATGAACTTCGTTTTAACATCCCACTACAATACCTAATTTTGCTCAAAAATAAAATAGCAATCCTAAATTATCCGCGAAAAATTAGATCCCCGACTTCTTTAATAAGTCGGGGATCTGGGCAGTCAGGACTTACGCAATAAATTTAATTTTCATAACTTTTTAATTATGTTTCATTTAATCATTCTTATATAGCTAAATAAATTACGTAAAATCCACGTAGATTATGAAATTTACAGGCATTAAAATCAATACAGTATTTTATCGAAAATAGTACAGTAGAAGTTATAAATAACTAAAAATTAACTTTCATTACGGTACTGTTTTAAACTAATAAATGCTACATACATTAGTACAATGTTTGCATGTATTTTACTCTTTCGACTTATAATGCACAATCAATAATAAAAACTTAATCAAAAGATAAAAAAATGAAATAAATAATGCCAGCATATCTATTTTATTTTGAAGGTGAAAATAAAGGTTGCTTTAATCAAGCTAATCGGCTCGGGGCTTTATTTATAAACGAGATAGCTTTTCATTGAATGCGTAAACAATTCCAGGTTTAATATCATATCAATTCTCAAATAATTATGAGACATAATAAACCATATTACTCTAGATGAATTACCTTTGCGTCTTTGATTCGATTTACTAGTTAATTTATCAATAAAAATTTAAAAATGACACTTTTAGCTCCTAATTTTCCAAATATTTTGCATAGCGTAATCGATAATCATCCACTGTGGGATCATCCATTTCTCTTACGTTGTCGCCACGGTAAATTATCCGTAGCAGAAATACGAATTCTAGCAGTTCAGATGTATAACTTCCGCAAGGAATTCAATCGGATATTAGCTAGCATTTTATTTCATTGTTCAGATGAAAAGGCTCAATTAGTTATTCTAGAAAAATTATTTGACGAGATGGGACAAGGAGATGTAAAACAATCCCATCTAGAGTTGTTCCGTCGATTTACCCGCGCTTTAGATATGGACGATGCGACTTTGGCTGCACAGATGGTTACACCTGAAACCCGCATCCTCATTAATACTTACTTGCAGATACCCCATAAATATGGTTATTTAGCTGCATTGAGTGCTGTTTGTTATGCATCGACAAGGATTGTCAGTTCTTTATATTCACAACTGTATCAAGGAATTATTGATGTCACAAATTTACCAAAAGACAGTCTGAGCTTTTTTGAACTTCATATTGATGTTGATGGTAATCATGAAGCTAGATTAGCATCAATCCTAGAATCTAGCATTCTGACATTAGAAAGAGAAAGCAAGATTAAGCAAGTAATTACTGAACTGATGGATGCACGACTGCAATTTTTTAATGGGATTGAACGGCAAACATTTACTAGTGAATTGATAGACAATTCACGGCTTCTGATTAATGTATAGGAGTTGATAGTTGACAGTTGACAGTTGACGGTTTTAATTCCTTCCCTCATCACCTCATCACCTCAACTGTCCTAACCAATATGTCCATTTCTATATAATATCATGTCCGGGGGCATACCCATAGTATGTCATTGCGAGTGGAACGAAGTGAAACGACGCATAAGCCCTAACGGGCACGCTCCGCGAACACAAGGTCTTTGGGATTGCTTCCCTTCGGTCGCAATGACGGTTATTTAAACGGACATGATATGATTTGTGAAGTTGGGGATCTTTTACCTAGCCATCACCAACTAATGCGATGAAGCACTAGAGGTATTATGTAGATATGATAATGTATATTCGCTTGTTTGGTCGTAGCAGAATTCTAAAACAACTTCAACATTCACATCTATATTATTGATGATCCCTGGTTGTTCAACCTTACTAAATTCTATATCTGCCTTAATTCGTAATCTTCCTGGTTGCCATTCTGGATAACCAACTTTTAAAAAATGGCATTTTTGACCTTCTTGGGAAGAAGACCAAGTTATATTTCGTGTTTCAAAAAAAATACTTTCATTCAATACTTGTTCAAACAAATCCACAAAATACATTTGACTATCACTAACAACATTTCTGAATTTCTGCTTTATTTGTTGACAAATTAATGCTTTTAGTTTACCAACAATATATGTATGTCCATTCAGAGATATAACATCTTTGCCAGATTCTAGCGGGTAAAAATTATAATTCATATCAATTCATACCATGACTTAAAAATCAGGTAAATGTATAGTTGATCGCATTTAAATTTATATTACAGAATAACCTTGGCTAAGTTGATGGAAAATGGCTCTTCAGCATCTGTTTTATACTGAAACCTAATTGGGAAAGTTCAAAATATAACTATATAAGGGAAATAATACTTAATTGGTGAATATTATTACTTTTTACTCTTTTGAGTATTTTAGCCTTTATTTAAAAGCATAATTTCAGTTTTAAATAATCATTTGGCATACTATGTACTGAAGAACCTAGAAGAATAGGGTAGATCATACAAATGGGTATATATATTGTGGTATCCACTATATGTAGATAATAATCATAGGCTCACTTGAATGTAATTGGTATAAACACTGAAACAACCTAGAATATCCAAAAATATACTTGTATATTATTTCTTCCCTAATACTAGCTATAAAAGTTACAACATGAATAACCCGAGAATATACTTGTATACTATTTATTGTACGAACTAGAAATTACAATATAAATATCTAGCAATATACTTATATGTTGTTGTTTGATATTGCTAGCTATAGAATTTAGGACTACTAACTGAAATAGTAGATATTAAATAAAAATATCTAATTAATACAACTATCTAATGCATCTTCGGGATGCAATGATTTAAGATGCATCCATAATTGCAAATCAGTAAAGTCAGGAACTACCATAAATGCACCATTTTCCTTTAATGTTTGCGGATTATGGGTAGATGCAATGGCAACCGTAGAAATACTGGCAGCTACAGCAGAACGGATACCTGAAGGGGAATCTTCTAAAGCGATAGCACTTTCTCCCTTAACGTTTAATTCCTGTAATGCTTTTTGATAAGGAATCGGATCGGGTTTACCTGCAATGCAGTCATCAGCCAAAATAATTGTGTCAAATATATCTTTAATATCTAACATTTCTACTATGAAGTGAGCATTCAGCCTTGGTGCATTAGTTACCAATCCGCATTTTAATTGATGTTTTTGTATCCATGCAATCAATTCGGAAAATCCTGGTAAGGGCTGAAGCTTCTTAGCTTTTTGACGAAATAATTCTTCTTTTTCGTCAGCAATTTTTTCCCCTGATGCTCCTGAAAATTGTGGCAGAAGGTCTTGGATTATTTCTGGGTTAGTTCGACCACTAATCCGAGTTTGATAGAATTTTTTATCAATATCCATACCATGATTTTTGAGCATTTCTCGCCAAGCTTGGTAGTGAATGGGATTTGTATTTACAATAGTCCCATCTAAGTCAAAAAGAATAGTAGATAACATGATTGATAGAGCTATTGTTAAGCAGAATTAATTTTCCTTATATAGTCTACATTGTTTTTGAGTATAAATCACTATTTTTATTTTACCAAAAATAAGAAACTATAATAAAACAAATAAATTACGATCGCAAAGGATAGAGGTTAAGAGTTAAGAGTTAAGAGTTAAGAAAAGGTAATCAATTTTGCTTTTTTGTTTAACTATTAAACTTACTCAAAATCAAATAAGCTCAAATGACTGAACTATCAGAGATTGAGACATTTCTCCCTTTGTAGTTTTCCCATGTATGAATAAACTCTATATAGTTAAATAATGGCAATTCCCAACATTTTTCGTGTCGATGAACTGACGGTACAGGTTTATAATTCAGCAATTGAAATGTCGCGGGAAGTTGCAGAAATTGTTCAACAGTATCTACAAGATGTGATTCGCCGCCAAAATACTGCTAGGCTGTTGTTAGCCACTGGTAATTCCCAAATTAAATTTTTACAGAATTTGATTGCATTGGGTGGTGTGGATTGGCAGAAGATTACTTGTTTTCATTTAGATGAATATTTAGGTATTGCAGCTACCCACCATAGTAGTTTTCGTTACTATTTGCGCGAAAGGGTAGAAAATCATATCCACCCGCAAAAATTTCACTACATCGAAGGTGATACTTTACAGCCTTTAGCAGAATGCTCCCGCTATACCCAATTATTACAAACACAACCCATAGATCTGTGTTTACTAGGTGTTGGTGATAATGGACACATTGCCTTCAATGACCCAGATGTGGCGGACTTCCAAGATGCATACATGATGAAAATAGTCAAGCTTGATATAGCAAATCGTCAGCAACAAGTAGATACAGGGTATTTTCCGAATCTGCTCAACGTTCCCCAATATGCGTTTACTGTGACGATTCCCATGATTTGCTCTGCACGAAAAATCATCTGTCTAGCACCAACACAGCGTAAAGCGAAGGTGGTAAAACAAATGTTGTATGGTGATATTACTACGGATTGTCCAGCTTCTATCCTTCGCCAGCAACCCCAAGCAACTTTGTTTTTAGATGGAGATGCTGCTAAACTGCTCAATCAAACAGTTGACGGTTGACGGTTGACGGTTGACAGTTGACAGTTGACGGTTGACGGTTGACAGTTGACGGTATTAAGGAAACTTACTCATTACTCATTACTCATTACTTCCCCACACTCCCCAGACTCCCCCTGCCCCCTGTCCCCTGTCTCCTGTTGTGGTACTGCTGCATGGAAATCAAAAGTGATTTAGGGAGATTATGCAGATTTTCAGTCTAATATTCCGATAAATTAGATAATAATCCTTATTTTTGGGAAAAACAGTAAGAAGTAATTTTTGCCTTGATTCAATAAGCTTGCTAAGATGATTATCTATATAAAGTTAAATATATTTTTTTTACAACTGAGTAATGTAGGTGGAGAATTCATCAAGTTGGGGATAGAACCAGCTTTTCATGCATAATACTGAATTCTACCAAATTATTTAAATTGACTTTAAATTGACAACGCAACAAGTTTCTGGAGCAATAATGCTAGGGTGATAATGTCCATACCCCTAAATATTCTTGTAGTAGATGACGACTTAGGAACTCGTCTTTCTATTAGTGATTATCTTGAACTTTCTGGTTACAAAGTTATCACTGCTAAAGACGGTCAAGAGGCTTTGAATATACTGGAGCAATATCATATTGATTTAATTGTGACTGATATTGTCATGCCAAATATGAATGGCTATGAATTAGTGCGTCAACTGAGGCAAAAAACATCATGGCGCTTGTTACCAGTGATTTTGTTGACTGGACGGACTAAAACCCAGGAAAGAATTTTAGGTTATCAGTCAGGTTGCGATCTGTATTTACCTAAACCATTCGAGTTAGAAGAATTGGGAGCAGCAATTCACAATCTTTTAGAGCGATCGCAAATCATTCAAGCAGAGTATGGTTATAATCGGGAAAATGTTTCCAGTTCTACTTCCCATAAAGAAGTTGAGGATAATCTCCAGGTTCAATCCAATGTGGAGACATCCCAGATAGTTTCACCCCTAACAACCAGAGAGAAAGAAGTTCTAGAAATTTTGACTTATGGCCTTTCTAATGCTGAAATAGGCAATCAGTTACATCTGAGTCCGCGAACTGTAGAAAAATATGTGAGTAGTTTATTCCGCAAAACTCTGACTAATAATCGAGCTGAGTTGGTACGTTTTGCTATTAAACATGGCCTTGTTGAGTAAGGGAAGAGTTAAGAGTTAAGAGTTAAGAGTTAAGAGTTAAGAGTTGATAGTTGGCAGTTGACAGTTGACAGTTCAAACTCCATCACTCCTTCCTACACTCCCCTCACTCCCCTCACTCTCCCTGCCCCCTGCCCCGCTGCATTCCCAGCAATTGATTATTTATTTTTTTATTTGGAAGTCCTTTAACTTATATCTTGCACCTGAGGTGTCAGCCCGCCAGCGATTTAAATCGCTGGCTGATAGCTAAAGTCATCTCAAGATGACTGATATCATGTCCGTTTAAATAACCGTCATTGCGACCGAAGGTAAGCAATCCCAAAGACCTTGTGTTCGCGGAGCGTGCCCGTTAGGGCTTATGCGTCGTTTCACTTCGTTCCACTCGCAATGACATACTATGGGTATTCCCCCGGACATGATATGATACCATTTCTCCATGAAATTGCACTTAATATAAATTCATGCATCGGATTTAGTGAAGTATAACCTTTCCCTTAGGGTAGATACAAAGATGCATTATTAAGTGCATTGTTACAGAGAATTGGTATGAGAAAGGATTTCAGTCCATTTCAATGGACTTAAGCTATTAGCGGTGGAACTTAAGTTCCGGGTGGGATATCGGGCTTATTGAGAATGGTGCAAGATGTCAGTTAACGGACTGCTTGCCAAATTTTCATCGCATTCCTAGAGCCACTGATTAAGGTTTTACCATCTTGAGTAAAATTAAGGGCACGTATTCCTTGCTCATGTCCCCTGAGGGTAGCAATTTTTTTACCAGATTTTAGGCTCCATAGTTTAATGGTTTTGTCATCACTACCACTAACAAGAATTTTACCATCAGGAGCGATCGCTAGGGTATTTACTCGCCGTACATGACCTTTGAGGGTGGAAATTTGTTTGCCAGATTCCAGGTTCCACAGTTTAATCGTGTTATCGTTACTACCACTAACAAGAATTTTGCCATTGGGGGTAATCCCTAAACTTGTTACCGTTCCCAAATGTCCTTTCAGGGTGCGAATCTGTTTACCAGATGCCATATGCCATAATTTTATGGTACTATCTGCACTACCACTAGCAAGGATTTGTTTATTAGGAGCGATCGCTAAACTGGTAATAATCTTTCTATGGCCCTTAATAGTCAGGATTTCCTCTCTTGTCAACAAATTCCACAATTTAATGGTTCGATCCCTACTACTATCAGCTAAAATATGACCGTCAACACTAAAGACAACGGTATTAATTGAATTAGAGTGACCCCCTAAAGTTCTGATTTCTTGGCCTGTAGCTAAATTCCACAACTTAATAGTTCTATCTTCACTACCACTAACCAGGGTTTGTCCATTGGGGCTAATAGCAAGGGTGGTAACTGGCTGGGAATGGCTATTGAGGGTAGATATTTCCCTTCCGGTTTTAGTATTCCACAACCTAATAGTTGCATCGCTAGCAGTGGCAATGGTACTACCATCTGGGCTAAACGCAAAAGATGTGATGGACTCAGATGTAGCTGGGAGGGTTTTGGTTAAGGAAAAATTTTCCCAAGATGGGGGAGATTTAGGGGGAGCAAGGGATGGATTGGTAAGGGGATTACGGTTTGGCCTATTAATACTAGAGGAAATAGTACTTTCCAAATGGCGATACTGGCGGTACCAAAATTCACCTAATCCCAATAGGGCGATAGCAAAAATAACGGTGAATACATTAATGAGTTTGACATATTTCTTGGGAGCAGTCGGAGCCTGGGTTGGTAATGGTTGGGGAGGGGTAGCGACAATTTCTTCCATAACCAATGCAGGTAATGGTTCCAAATCTGCCGTTAGATCCTTAATTACCTCATCTGCTGATTGATAGCGGTGTTTAATATCTTTTTCCAGCAAACCATCTAAAACCAGAGCCACATCCCTATCTACCGCAATCCGCAAATATTTACGCCAATTTTTCACCCAACTATAACCATGTTCCATCCATAACTGAAACGGAGAAGTACCCGTCAGTAAGTGAAAACAAGTAGCTCCCAAGCTAAATAAATCACTTGCAGGATAAGCTGCACCATCTCGAATTTGTTCCAAGGGAGAATAGCCATGGGAACCAATAGAAGTACCCATTTTCATCTGTACCCTTGCCGTCAATTGTTTAGAAGAGCCAAAATCAATCAAGCACACCCGCCCATCACTTTCACGCCGGATAATATTTTGTGGTTTAATATCCCGATGGATGACTCCGCGAGAGTGAATGAACTTGAGTACGGGCAGCAAACTCAGTAAAATTTCTTTAATATCTGCCGAATTATAGGATACTTTCCACTGTAACTCTTTTAATAAATTATGGCCATTAATAAATTGCTGTACTAAGAACATATAATTGTCTTGTTCAAAGTAAGCTAACAAAGTGGGAATTTGGGAATGCTCTCCCAGTTGCTTGAGCCGTTCGGCTTCCTTCTGGAACAACTCCATCGCTTTGGAAATTGCCCAAGTCCCTTGAAATTTAGGTGCTAATTGTTTGATAACACAATTTTCATCAAGTTTATCAATATCCTCCGCTAAATAGGTTCTACCAAACCCTCCCTCATCAGAAAGTACCCTAATCACACGAAAACGGTTTCGCAGTAGTGGCACCAAGGGAGTGCTACAGGTTTGGCACAACTTTTTGCCATCAGGGTTAAGAGGATTAGGGCAATCAGGATTAAGGCAGCAGATCATGAGTTAATCGACGTGACTGCATTACAAATTGTGCTAATTTTGCCCAGAATTTCAACTGAATCGGATTAATGATTTTCCCATTATACAAAAATCAAATAAATATGGTAGTTAAGCTGAAATTTCCAGTATTTTATAGGGAGTATGTATGAACTTAAACAAAATATTTGTACATGGTACTTAAAATGAGAATACATTAAATATTAACAGCATATATCTATAATTTGTTATTCTTTAAAATCTGCTAGTTTTTTTAATAAAATTAAAAAGTAAAGGATAACTAGTCAGAATTATTTTAATTGAATTATACATAATAAGTGGGTAAGTGTAATTAAATATAAGAGGCGAACCTCACCCCTCTTGATGGCTCCCCTCTCCTTAATAGGTCGAGGGGTTGGGGGTGAGGTTTTATATTGAATTTTACCTGTATTACTTATATATTGGCTCAGATCCCCGACTTTTTCAAAAAGTCGGGGATCTTTCCACGAGTGATTTAGTAGAGATTTTTGATTATCCCTACAGATAGAATCAAAAGATACTATAAATTGTTAATTGTCCAGTCGATATTTCATAGAAATATGAATGGTTTTATCGCCATTGAATCTAAAACTGGCATCACGAAATTTAGGGGTACCTGTTTTGATTGACACTTTAGGATTGTTGGAAATACCAAAGCCTTCTTTGGGAATACCAAAAAAATCTCTATTAAGTCGGCGATCGCCATTTTGATCGTCAACTATGGCTACTGCATAATTTCCATGCTTTAAACCAACAAATTGTTGTTTGACAGAATTACCAGTAATCTGGGTACAAGCACTTTTAGCTACATTTTTAGTATTCAAAGGAAATCCTTTTTGTTGGGAGTATAAGCCTATACAGACTTCTCCTTTTTTATTTTGAATACCATTTACTACTACAGTTAAATTAGCAGTGGGTTCGATGCTGATAGCTTTTGTCAAGCCTAAGCCTAGAAGACTAACTACTAATAAAGAACTAAATTGGTACAGTTTTACTTTTCCCATCATCAGAAATGATTTCCCCATAGATATTGAATAAGTAACAAGTAATAAGTAATAAGTAATACGTATTAATCAAGGTTTTTTTTTCCATGAATATTGTAGGGCTAAAGCCCAACTACAAACCTAGAAAAGTTCCCTTGAGTATTAGGTTTGGATCCTCTGAGTTTAGCCCTTCGGCTGCGCTCAGAGCTAACAGAGGTAAAACTTATTACTTATTACTTTAAACTTATTACTTATTACTTATTAACCCTCTCATATTTGAGAATTATTCTTTTGCACAGTCTGAGAAACAGCCTGAGAATTAGTAACTTGATTCCACAAAAATTTAACTGCTGTGACGAAATCTTGGCACAATAAAGATTCCGTACCTTGAAATTGTCTAATGAGGCTAATATGACAACATAAACGCTCATACAAGCTCATTTTTACTAGCCATGCTGAACGTAAATACTCCCAAAAAACTCGCCAATGTTGGAATAGCAGTTTACTATCATCATTAGATGAATCAAACCATTGAGCATAACCATACAAATCAGGCAACATATTCAATGAGTAATCCGTATTATCATTAGCAAATGACATATAATCTGGGAATAAGATACTCAATGATTGTTTAGCATGACTGCGAGAAAAGAATAAATATTCTGGTATCTCATAAAATCTGCCATGTAGAGCTAATCTTAATAAAAAAATTGCATCTGCTGCCCCATAACCACCCATCAAAGGAGTTACCTTTAAGGCGCTAGAGCGAATCAAACCAAACACAGGGTAACACAGATGTTTGGCAAGTAATTCGTGAAATCTCACCTGGATTCTTGGTGAATTTGTTCGGAGATGCACATTATAATTTTGCAAAAAATCACCATTCTCATCGATGAAAGATACTAGGGAATGGCATAAAACGATATCAGAATTTTCGTCGAGTATATCTACACATTTACTCAGAAAATTTGGAGCGATTACATCATCGTGAGCTGCCCATTTAAAATATTCTCCACTAGATAACTCAAAAGTCCGATTATAATTAGGAGAACCACCAAGATTTGTCTCGTTTTTATAGTACTTGATGCGGGGGTCTTTTGAGATGTATTCTCGGCAAATTGCCTCAGTATTATCAGTGGAAGCATTATCAGAAATAATTAGTTCAAAATCTGTAAATGTCTGAGCGAGAATTGAATCTAAAGCTGCACGAATAAAATTTTCACCATTATATACAGGTAAACCAATACTTACCTTTGGGTGTTCTTTACTCATAATAGTAATTCTCTACTACAGTTATTCTGTGGCTAATGATGCAATGAAAAAGCCATGGTTGATAAATGGATTTTTCTAGTTAGATAAAGTCATTTTGCCTTGACGGAAAAATAGTAGATGCAATGATATGACTTTGGTGGAAACTGGAATAACTACTAATTTAGGATATCAATTTTTTCAAATCTGTTTGCTGTAACCATTGTTTAGTAATTTGCAATCCTTCTTCTAGGTTAATCTTCGGTTCATAATTTAAAAGATTGCGTGCCTTATCAATGGAATAAGCATAGGGACGGGACATGAAATCTACTGCTTCGGGAAAAATATCTACAGGTTTGCGAAATAATTTTTGACCTTGATAGCGTAACTTGAGGAATAGTTTTAATTCATCCTTAGGTAAGGACAAAGGTGCTGGTAAATTTGTAATTTCAGCTAAAGAATTAAAGTAATCTTTCCAAGAAGTTGCTTGGCCATCGGTAATATTAAAAATCTCCCCGTAAGGCTCTTTCTCACAGGCGAGAAAAATTGCATCAATGAGATTATCAATATAACAATGATTAATCACACCTGAACCATCATTAGCATAGGCAAACAACTTTTGGCGCATCATCATTACAGGCCGCACAGTCCAGGAAATACTACCTGGTCCATAAACATCCCCTGCTCTAATGATAATTACACCAAAATCTGATGGAGAATTTATTTCTAATAGGGCTTTTTCCGCTTCGATTTTAGTTTGACAATAGGGATTATCTTCCCCAGCCAGGGCACCATCTTCCGTAATCCCATCGGTGTAGTTAAAACCATATACTAAACCATTAGAAATATGGACAAATGTTTTCACACCAGCATTTTTGGCAGCCTGAGCCATATTAATCGTGCCCGTGACATTTATTTCCCGAAATTCCTTAATGTCACCGCCTTCTTTGGCAAGTTCATTGGCATGTAAAACAATATCTACTCCCTGACAAGCTTGTTGTGCAGTGGCTGGATTTTTAATATCACCAACAATTACTTGAGCACCCAAATTTTCTGCTTTTTTGGCTTTTTCTCCATCGCTATGTAGTCCGCAAACTTTTATCCCTTTGGCGATTGCTTTTTCTGTGGTACGTAAACCGAGAAAGTCACCAATACCAGTAATGAGGATGGTTTTATTGTTGAGATCCATGTGATTAGTTTATATATATGTAGACAATGAGGGAAAAATGACTAAATTTTCATACATTCAGACGGGCACCGGATGCCCATCCCACAAGAGCTTTTGTATGTAGCATGGTGATTTCCTCCCATGGTGATAGTAAGGATATTCACCTTCATTTTCTGGTTAAATTCCCCGCCGCTACGGGAACGAAATTTTGATATCAAATCCGGTTACATCGGAATGATAAAAAAACCACTCCAGGCACAGCGAAAAGTGTGATCTTGGGGAGCCAGCGTTGTAGACGGGTTTCCCGTCGCAGACGACTGGCGTTGGTTTCCCCCATGAACAACTTTTCAAGACAGAGAGCGCAGAGTCAGAGGGAGAAGAAGGAAATT
>JASJCX010000063.1 GCA_030065255.1 Calothrix sp. MO_167.B42
CCTCACCCGCCTGCGGCACCCTCTCCTTATTAAGGAGAGGGTAAGAGAGGGTTGGGGTGAATTAGGCAGAAATTATAAGTAATTAAGCTAACATGATATTACTTATTACTTAGCCCAATGTATTGCACAGATGGTAGCTGCTCAACTGTTTAATCAACGCAAACAAAATCAAGTCCCTTGTATTTATGGTGTGATTACAACGGGAAGTAATTGGAAATTTTTAAGATTGATTGAGAATCGAGTAGAGATTGAAGCAACAGAGCATTTCATTGGCGATTTAGATGGGCTATTGGGAATTTTGTCGAATATGATTGAAACAACTCATCCTCAAGGTTAGATTTTGGATTTTAGATTTTGGAATTTGGATTTGGGATTTGGGATTTGGAAAAACAGGTAATTCCTTGTTGATTGTGGAATCGTTATATATTTTGCACCTTGAAAAACAGATAATCCGTTAATCCGTTAATCCCTTGTTTATTGTGGAATAAGAAAAACAGCTCATCCGTTGCCAATCATCCGTTGCCAAAAAAGTCGGTGTTAAAATTGACGGGCAGATTAAGTATTTAAACAATGACACAGACACAGCGACTAACTCAAGAACAATTAACACAAATTATCGCTGAAATAGAAAAACTCAAAGCCCTTGATGAAGAAGAACTTGATAGGGAACAAGTTGAAGAAATTTTACAAGAATTAAACTTACCACCAAACTTGTTGGATGATGCTTTAACCCAACTACAACGCAAGCAAGCCTTGAAAGCCCAGCAAAAACGTAACAGGTTGATAATTGCCAGTGTCGTGGGAGTATTAGTTATATTAATCGGATTCTCAGCTTTTTCCATACAACAGTATAACTCTGCGATCGCTCGCGTTCAAGCACAACAGGATCGTGTTACCTTAGGTAGGGATAATGGCGATAATCTCCAGGTAGTTGAACGCCAAGGTAATTCACAAGTTTTTTATCGTGTCACCCTCAAAGATGCCCCCGTAGGTAAAAAGTTACAGCTTTCCTGTAATTGGGTAAATCCTGATGGTAAGGTGGTGGGACAGAATCTTTATCAAACCCGCAAGATTACTACGTCTGTCTGGAATACTTATTGTCGCTATCAGATTCTTGCAGTGTCAGTTCCAGGAAATTGGCAGGTTCAAATGTTCTTGAACGATCGTAAACTAAGTGAAGCAAGTTTTCAAGTAAAGTAATCCATGGGAGATAATATTTTCAGATGAAATTAAACAATCAAGTCTTACCCTCTGCGCCTCTGCGCCTCTGCGTGAAATAAAAAAACCGCAAAGACGCAAAGAACGCAAAGAAAGAAGAAAGAAGAAAGAAGAATAGAGGTATTCATTATATCCAACAAAATTAATGCGGCACAATACTACTTATCCCTATCAATTTGTTGGATATTGGGGTTATGGTTCCCACTCAGAATTATTAGATTTATTAGATAAGGTTGTTAGTCCTTACCAATATACTAAATGGCAATATAACGATTTATTGAATATTGCCTATATTGATAATTTTTTTGATTCACAATCTTGTAATGTTCAGCCAGACAATTTACACTCAGGTGAATACATTGCCAGTATTTCCGCATCTGGAATCAAAGATTATCCTGATATTTGGGTGAATATATGGCAAGATGATAACCTGATTTTAGGCAGAGAAATCTTTGGCAGAGTGCCTTTATATTGGACTAGGCAAAAGGAGATAATTTGGTTCGCTTCAAGGTTGCAGTTATTATTACCAATAATAGAGCAACCCCAGGTAAGTATTGCTGGTTTATACAGTTATAACTGTTTTTCTTATGTTGCTAATCCCCTCACACCAGTCAAGCAAATATTCACTGTAAATGCAGGTGTGGAGATGATTTGGCAAAGGAATCGACAATCTCGCACTATTTCCCTGGTTCAATCTGCAAAAATACTTGAATGGCGGGAATCTACACAACAAATACAAGATGAAGAAACAGCGATTCTCCAATTACAAACCTTGCTTAAAGATGGGATTTACCGTCAAACAAAAGACTTAGAAAATGAAACTGTCGGAGTATTTCTTTCCGGTGGTTTAGACTCCTCTGTGGTAGCAGCTTTGTTAGTTCAAACAGGAATCAAAGTACGCGCTTATACCCTCGATTTTGGTGCAGTGGGAATCCCCGAATATCCCTATGCTCAACAGGTAGCAGAGTTTCTCAACATCCCCCTAGTGAAAGTTCAAGCCACACCAAACAACATAAAAAAAGCACTAAAATCCACCGTAAAAGCCCTAGATATGCCCTTCGGGGATGGGGTGACAGTTCCCCTATATCTATTGTGTGCAGCTGCTAGCCAAGAAACTCGCATTATTTTTAATGGAGAAGGTGGGGATCAATTATTTGCAGGTTGGACAAATAAACCCTTAATTGCAGCAAGTATCTATCAAACAGAGCATTCCCACAAACAAGAAACATTTATTCAACAATATATGCGTACATTTCACCGCCTTTGGGGTTATGAAGCGCAAATATATCAGCCCGGGATTTACACACAAATACAGAACTTACACCCAGAACATTGGTTACAAACAGCCCTAGATGAAGAATTCTGTCCATCCCTACTACATCGCTTACGCCGGGGAACCCTCATGTTAAAAGGAGCGCAAAATATTCATCCCCGGGGGACAAATTTAGGCTTTGCCCACGGATTATTTGTGCGATCGCCTTTTTGTGATTTACCATTAGCACAATGGACTTTTCGTGTGTCTGGGGAATTGTGTTTGCAGGGAGCCTGTGAGAAATATATCCTCAAGCGAGCAGTGGAAAATTGGTTACCATCAGAAATAGTTTGGCGACAAAAACGAGGGATGGGAGTTCCTTTGACTTCTTGGTGTGTCAATGAGTTTTGGCATGATTTGGGAACTTGGTTAAATCCTGGTATACTTCGTGACGAAAACCGTTTTTACCCTGATATTGCAGTCAAAATTATTGCCGGAGAATTGGCAGCAGGTATTCAAGGTAGGCGCATTGGTGAGATACTTTGGTTACTTATAATTTGGGAATTATGGCGAGTGGAAGTGTTAGGAGAAAAGTCTGGTAAAAAGTCTTGGAACCATCCTTTTTGGTTTCCCCGTTGGTTGTGGAGGAGTTACCGCAAGTGGAAGGAGTGAAGAGTTAAGAGTTAAGAGTTAAGAATTAAGAGTTAAGAATTAAGAGTTAAGAATTAAGAGTTAATTGTTGCGTTATCAACCATCAGTGTCATCCAGTGTCATCCATTTAATCAGTGTTCACAAGTTAGGGGTTAATTGTGGCACTATCAACCATCAACCATCAACCATTAACCATCAACTATCAACTATCAACCATCAACCATCAACTATCAACCATCAACTATCAACTATCAGTGTCATCCATTTAATCCGTGTTCAGAGAGATGAAAGTAGAGTTAGGGAAAGAAAAAGTAAATGATACTTCTTTTATAGGAGGGTTAGCCCAAGAATTGCTGAATCATTATGGTTCTCCCCTCTATGTTTACAATGGGGAGACTTTGCATCAAACCATTAGACATATCACCACAGCCATATCCTATCCCCACACTCAATTTTGCTTTGCTAGCGTTACTAACGGTAACATCGCTTTACTAGAAATTTTTCGGACTGCTGGCTGGGGACTCCACGCCAATACTCCAGGAGATATTTATTTAGCACTGGAAGCTGGTTTTCATCCCAGTCACATAGTTTATAGCGGTAGTAATTTAAATCGCCCTGAAATGGAGCAAATTATAGATTGGGGAGTCACAACCCTGAATCTCGATAGCATTGCTCAACTACAATTATGCTGTAAAGTGATTGCTGAGTTGGGTATATCTAATTCTTCATGTCGTCTGGGCTTGCGCTTGAATTTACCAGAAATCACTGGAGATAGTCGCATTGGTGTAAATCCAGCTGATTTTATCACTGCATTAAATATTACTAATCAAGCCGGGTTAAAACTCAGTGGCTTGCATTTTTACCGAGGAACTGGAACTAATGCCACCACTGCTTTTACCAAAGTTATCAATACAGTGATTACCGCCGCACAACAACTACCAAACTGGGAATATTTAGATTTTGGTGGTGGCTTTGGTTACCCTTACCACCGTAATGGTGCTGCGTTTAATTGGTTAGAATTTGGTGCAGCCCTGACGGAAACCATGAATAAGTTAGGGAAAAAAATTGACTTAATCATTGAACCAGGACGTGCTGCGATCGCAGAATGTGGTACCCTCTTAGCAAGGGTTGTTTCCGTGAAATGGCAAGGTAACAAACAAATTATTGGCGTTGATACCACCGTTGCTAATTTGTCAGTACCCTCAGTACATGGAGGGTATCGAGAGATTATCAGTTGTCAGCAAAATTCTCAAGTTTCCCATTCCCAGACATATGTAACAGACATCTGCGGTAATACAACTTACTCCCGCGATTATTTAGGAAAAAACTGTCAACTACCAGAGTTGAAAACAGGGGATACTATTGCCATTTTAGATGTGGGTGCCTATGGGTATGCCATGTCATCTCACTTTTTACATCGTCCTAAACCAGCAGAAGTATTGCTAGAAAATGGCAAACATCGTTTAATTCGTCAGCGGGAAGATTACAGCATTTTGTTAAGCAATCAAGTGTCTACTGAAAATCGGTAAATAATATGAAATGTATTCGCTGTGGGACTGATAATAATTTAAAAGATAGAACAGCAAATCAGGGACGTTGTAAAAATTGCCATCATCCATTTGTGTTTGAACCAACCACTATGGGTGCTATCAAAATTACAGACCCCATGTTCGCTAAGGTTCTAGACAAAATTTCTATTAATAATACTTTGTTTTTCACTCCCAGGCAGCTATTTTATTTTTTAGATAATAAGTTAAGAAGAAGAATTTTAAATTCGTTTAGTTTAGGATTTTTCTATATATTTTTTAGTATTTGGACAACAGGTTTTGTGGGAGGTATTCTATCTTTATTTTTAGGTTATAACGCTTTTGTGTTTGTATTTTTGATATTTAATTTCTGTTTTGTTATTTATTTATTTACCCAGACTACCTCTCCAAAAATCAACAAGAAAAATCGAAAAAATTCTGCTAGGAGTTTACTAGTCTTAGGAGTAATATTCCTAGTTATAGGGATATTTACTAGTACTTTAATTCTAGAATCATTTACAATTTTTACAATTAGCGTAATTATAGGAATGCTATCAATTTACTTAGGAATTAGACAGCTACCTAAAATTAACGTAGAACAAGATTTTTTGTTTGAAGATAGTCAATTTCAACGGTGGTTAAGTCGCTGGCAACAAATTAATGGTACTATTAGCAATATGCTTGCGCCACCCCAACAACAAAACTCATCAGCAAAAGTAAATTCCGATGTTACTGCTTACAGCTTTGATAGATTAGTAGTATGTGATAGTGCGGATATTGCCCAAATTTTAATTGCGAATAATTTTCACTTTGAAAATAACTGTGCCATTCTTAGCATTACTGGTTATCCCCAAAGTATTTTTGCCACTACCATGGAAATGCTACGCCGTAATCCTAATTTGCAAGTATATGCTTTCCATAATTGTAGCCCCAGAGGAATGAGTTTAGTTCATAATCTTCGCACTAATTCCCAATGGTTTGCAAATACGAATGTAACGATTATTGATGTAGGATTAACACCTCATCAAATTATGAACACAAAACGAGGAATCTTTATCCAAAACTCCACAGAGTCAGGGGAAGCAGCTAAACAATTACCTCCAGAAACTAAAGACAGTTTATCTGCGGCAGATTTGCAATGGCTAGAAGCAGGAAAATTTGTCGAATTGGAATCTTTTACACCCCAAAGATTGATTCAAGTGTTGAATAGGGGTATTGCAGGGGTAAGAGTTGGGGATAGTAGTAGTTTACTCGTGGAAGACAATACAGGTAGTAGTTATTATATAGAGAGTTTTGGCTGATTTATATTCTTTGGTGACTAAGATGTCGCAACACCAAACAAGAACTTTTGTACTATATTAATTGTAATACCCTTCCCATTTGCATCGGAATTATTCAAGTTTCCCCTCTCTTCCTCTTACTCTGTGTTCTCTGCGCCTCTGTGGTTTTTTTATCATTCCGGTGTAACCGGATTTGATATAAATTCTTCGCAAGAAATCATAGTACATTAAAGCTGGCGCAAGAACACAAAGAAGCCTACAAACTTTTTATCGTAATTAATAAAGCGAGCCTGACATGATATTAGCAACGGATTACAGATTATTTAAACTTCCTTCCCTGTAACCATATTTCCAAACTTACCAATAACCACAATTTTACACCATAACGCCTCCAAGTATCACCCCGATAATCCAACCATTCACGGATAAGGGATTGATTTAAATAAGGAGCAATAGCTGCTTGACGATTGAGTAATAAATTCCTGGCTTCCCTGTACCAATATTTGCGAAATCCTAATTGCACAGGAACCATCATACCACTTTTAGGACGATTAATAATTGTATCCGGAAGCATATCTCTAACTGCTTGTTTGAGAACTGCTTTTTCTTCTACCCCAGACAACTTATATTGCGGTGGCACTTCCATACTTAATTCTACCACTCGTTTGTCAAATAAAGGAGAAAGGCCAGATAAACCCGCAGCTTGAGTTAAGTTATTCACCTTAGTTAAAATATGGTCAGCACCTTTAAATTTTATATTAAGTGCCATTAAACGGTTGAGATAATTTGCATCAGCATTTAAATCACCATCAAATACATGGGGTGCTGCTTCTATTTCTCGCCAAACTTCCGGTTTGAATAATTGTTGTAAATTAGTTGCACATTTTTGAAAAGACATTAAATATGCTGACAATGGATTTTGACGACTAACCGAACCATATAAACTATTAAGTAGCATTGGTTGATTTTTTGGGCCCCCAAAACAAGGATCGCCTCCTTCACCATTCAACACAAATTTTACATCTTTTTTCGCCAATCTGCCTAATAATAAATTAGGTACTGTCAAAGGATCGCCAATGGGATCATCTAAATATGCCATAGTCTCCGGTAGACGTTCCCACATATCCTTAAAAGTGATTTCTAAAATATGATGTTGAGTCTGACAATATTTGGCTACTAAACTCGAAAATTCCAACTCATTGGCACACTCATCACCAAAATGAATTGAGTAAGTATGAACAGATTGATGATGTAATTTTGCTGCTAATGCCGTAATACAGCTAGAGTCCAAACCCCCGGAAAGAAATACCCCCACAGGTTGCTGATTTGGTAAATATTCTCGAACAATTTCATCTAATAAATAACTTAGCCTTTCCCCATGCCATGATAAAGACTTATCCGTACTTTGAATATTTTCTTGAACTTGCCAATAACTTGTGATTTTCTGTTCGGGAAACTGTAAAATTTCCCCCGGACGAACTTCTTTAATATCTCGCCATAAAGTCTGTTCTCCAGGTATAAAAGCACAGCAAAGATAATCTCGTAAAGCCACTAAATCTAATTCACGGGAACTATATGCTAAAAGACTTTTCCTATGTGGAGAAATCCATCCCCCAGCACTACTATTAGTGTAGTAAAGAGTACGGGCACCTACCCAGTCCCTCACACACCATAATTTTTGTTTTTCCCTATCCCAAACCACCAGGCTAAAAATCCCTCGCAGTTGGTGAAGACATTCACACCCCCACCTCTCCCAAAGTTGAGCAATAATCTCCCATTCATTACCCCCAAAGCTTGATGGTTCAATTTCTAATTTATGTAGTAACTCAGTTTTGTTACTTAACCATATATCCCCAATGACAACAAAATTTTTCCTCGGACTGATTGCTATTTTCTGCTCATCAGATGAGATGATGACAAAATTTTTATCTCGAAATACTACATCTTCACTCAGTGAATCTACTCGCCCCCACCCTACATGCCAGCTGACTGGGAAGTTATTAGAAGGAACTATTGATTTAGGACTTGAAAATGGATTGAATCGCATCATAAATTAAGAGTTGAAAGTTGACAGTTGACAGTTGACAGTTAACAGTGAATTGTCCCGTTATCAAATATCCGTGTCATAAGCGTCATCCATTTAATCAGTGTTCACCAGTGAATTGTCCCGTTATCATCCATTTAATCAGTGTTCAAAGCGGCTTGCAAAACTTCCCGATGGTGCAAAGCTCCATCTACTAAGGACTGAATTTTTTCTGAAGACAGGGATTTGCCGTTCTGATAATGCTCCACCCAAGTATTAGAAATAACATGGAAATCCTCTGGTAATGCAGCTAAATCCCAACCAGGCATATCTACATCTTCCATCAACCGATTCACCTTGGGATCGTAACTCAGAGCAAAACAGCGACACCCTTCACTAGCTCCCATAATTAAACTATGCAGACGCATTCCAATGGCCATATCTACCCCGCGAAATACACCCTTGAGCATCTGGGGGTCTTCCAGGGATATAATTTGACTATTATCCTGGAGTGCCGATTGCATAATTTGCGCGATCGCTAAATCCTGGGATTGTTGAAACGGTAACAAAATAATAAAAGTGCCTGTGGTTCGTTGAAAATCCACCAGGGCTTGGACTAAATTATTCAGCCGTTCAACGGTGAGTTGGGGATGACTACGTAGAGTTATAGCTACCCTAGGACTAGGTAAATTCTCTAATAAAAGCACAGGTTTACTCGCTAAAGCCCAAACAGGATCGGGAGCTAAAATGTGGGGAATATTCCATTGTGATAATAAACCAGCTGAGGCGCGATCGCGTACACTAACTTTAGTACATCCAGTAAAACATTGTCTTGCCAACCACCGAGTAGAGCCGCCCTTGATTGGACCAATCCCCTGTGCCCAAGCAATGGTTTTCAATCCCATTTTTTGTGCCGTTGCCATGAGCATTCCATAGTAAAATGGACTCACAGCACTAGTTGCATCTTGAATTAAACTACCCCCTCCCCAAATCAAAGCATCGCAAGAGCGCAAGGCTTGCACCACAGATAGGAACTGCATTCTTTCTGATGCCTCCACACCATAACCCTGACGAGTGGCCTGGGGATTACCAGAAAGTACCACAGGAGTTACCGATGGTGGTAGCATTTGCAATAGAGTTGCTAACAAAGCCTCATCACCACCATTTCCCTTGCCATAATACCCAGACAATAACACCCGCATAGTCATTTTGGATTTTAGATTTTGAAATTATCAACCTTTTTCAAGATAATATCTACTATTTATAGATATATTGAGCAGGAATATTTGTTTATTTAACTCTTAACTTGTGAACACTGATTAAATGGATGACACTGATGACGCGGATAGTTGATGGTTGATGGTTGATAGTTGATAGTGCCACAATTAACCCCTAACTCCTAACTCTTAACTCTTCACTCCTACCTGTCAACTCTTAACTCTTAACTCTTAACTCTTAACTCTTAACTCTTAACTCTTAACTCTTAACTCTTAACTCTTAACTACCGAAACTTATGCATGCTCTTTCAATTCCCACCTGGATTATTCACGTTTCTAGTGTTATTGAGTGGATTGTCGCTATTTGGTTAATCTGGGACTATGGTGAAGTCACCAACAACCGCAGATGGTGGGCATTGTCCTTTGCCATGTTACCAGCTCTGATTAGTGCTATGTGTGCTTGCACCTGGCATTATTTCGACAACCCCACATCCCTAGAATGGCTAGTAACCCTACAAGCCACCATGACCCTAGTTGGTAATTTTACCCTATGGGCGGCCGCCTTTTGGATTTGGCGTTCCAGTCAGGAAGAGGTAGGGGGCAGGGAAGAGGTAGGGGCAGGGGGCACCGGAGCAGAGGAGAAACCCCATACATTGATATAGAGAGCAGCACGCAACAAAGGGGTTTCCTCCATGAGCGACTGCATCAAGAAAGGAATTATTGCGAAAGAGCGTTTGCCCATCGCAGCACAATTATTTCTAATTTTTCCACAAACAAATTTAAGGGCTTGTATCCTTTTGTTTTTCAGCCAAGCAGAAACTACAGATAACCCCATTTCCCCACCAGCTATCAAAACGGAGCAATGATTTCCAAAGATACCCTATTCGCCCTTTCCCTCTTCCCTTACTTGGGTTTCCTGTGGTTTATTAGTCGAGTACCACAAATGCCTCGTTTGGCACTGTATGGATTTTATGGCACCCTCGTCTTTGTGGCCATTACCATTCCCGCCGGAATTTATGCCAAAGTTACTTTAGGTCAATCCTTAGCAAATGTGGATTGGCTACATGGAGGAGCGGAAGCTTTTTTAACCCTTGCCAACATCCTCATTGTTTTAGGTTTCCGTCAAGCGGTAAAACAATTAAAGGCGAAAAATTGATTGCCTCCTTCCCCAAGGGAGCGAATCCCTAGAACACAGATTCAGTAATGCTAGGTGATGAGGTGATAAGGTGATGAGGTGATGAGGTGATGAGGTGATGTGTTTTGGCTCATATTAACTCCTACCCTTCACCGAAGCTGCTGTTGCGTCTACACTCCTTCATTCCCCACACTCCCCTCTCCTTCTTAATTGATGATTGCTCTCGATTACACCAATTGATACTCTAGGGGAATCCACTTATAGGGCTACGCGCCAGGGAACAGGGGACACCAAACAGCAGGCTATCAAAGGGTTTTTTGGATTTACAAATGTCCGCGCCCTAATTTCGTAATGCTATAACCATGAGGACGATTTAAATGGAAGTTATTCCAGCCATTGATTTACTGGGAGGTTGTTGTGTCCGACTTTACCAGGGAGATTACGAGCAATCCCAAGTTTTTAATGAAAACCCCGTAGAAGTAGCCAAACAATGGGAACAACAAGGTGCTACCAGACTCCACGTCGTTGATTTGGATGGGGCTAAAGCCGGTAAAATAGTTAACCTAGAAGCCATCGCCGCCATCGTTGCAGCCATATCCATACCAGTGGAAGTCGGGGGTGGATTGCGATCGCAAGATACTGTACAACAGTTATTAAATTTAGGGGTACGGTGGGCCATTTTAGGTACAGTCGCCGTGGAGCAACCAGAACTAGTACAACAGCTGTGCCAACAATTCCCAGAACAAATTATCATTGGTATCGATGCCCGTAATGGTAAAGTAGCTACCCGTGGTTGGTTAGAAACCTCAGAGGTGCTGGCTACCCAACTAGCAACACAAATGCAAGAATTGGGAGCCGCCGCAGTTATTTACACCGACATTCACCGCGATGGCACCCTTTCTGGACCAAATTTAGATGCTCTACGGGAAATGGCTGGAGCCGTTGATATTCCAGTCATTGCTTCTGGTGGCATGAGTTCCGTCACCGACTTACTCAGCCTATTAGCTTTAGAGCCCCAAGGGGTAAATGGAGCAATAGTTGGCCGTGCTTTATATACTGGAGATATATCTTTAACCGAAGCATTACGGGCCGTAGGGCCAGGACGTATTCAAGATATTCCTCCCAATTTGGATTTTTCTTCTTTTGCTTAGGGTAATAAAGTCAGTAGGGGCACGGCATCCATAATCTATATAGTATAGTGAACAAGCTTAAACACGCCGTGCCCTTTCATTAATAGTATAAATTTTGGCGTTGTTTAATTACTTTCTTGTCAATTTCCGGATTGACTATCGACCAAAGTGTATTAAAGGTTGTAGTTAATTCACATTCACCGAAGGTAATAAATATGGCTCGTAAAAAACCCAGCACCAACGGTACAAAACCTCTTAATACTGAATCAGGTGGTACTAGAGCTACTAACAACAACAATAATAACCATAATTCAAAACCTAATTAATAGGATAAATCCTCCTCTACATTGCAGAAAATGGAATGGAGAAGCGATATTAAATAGCCAGATCAAATTATTTCTGTATTTTTTCCAAGTAATAAATAATGGGTTTCCTCTATAAGAGAGATGGGTATAAGCAAGCATCTCTCTTTTTTTTGTCAACTAAAAGTGCTGTAATCACTAATTTAAATTTCGGTTTTCATCATAGACATTTTCAATGTTTTTTCTCAATGATCGGGAATTTGCCGTAACATCTATGTATATAAAAGTATAGTCAATTTTCCAGGTTCACTAAAATGAGAAAAAGAATTAAAGTTCCTCCTGTTGGTAAACCAAGAAAAACCGAAGCAGCTTATAGCTTTTTCAAATATGTATATACTCAGAGGAAATTTACCAGATTTATCCCTCGCAGAAAACCCCCGAAAACCCTAGGTAGGCCAGTTAAAACAGAGAGCGGTGGTACAGCATAATACAGCATAATAAATTATGCCATGAGCAATTCGAGATATTGGAGAATTACACCCATGTTTCAGCTTGGGTTTTGTCTCTCTAAACCAAGCTAAAACGAGATTTTTCCTCCCTGGGTTTCACTTCATTTTACTTGTGAATAACTATCGTTGTTCCTACAGATGCCCATTTATACAACCATGCTGCATGATCTGGTGCTACATTCACACATCCATGACTAACTGGAGTACCAAATCTACGATGCCAATATGCTCCATGAATAGCATAGCCTCCTTGGTAGTACATAGTGTGTGGCACATCGGGAACATCATAATCTTCCCCTTTCATTCTGGTTTTACGGAGCTTGGTTTTAACCCTAAAAATACCTGTACGGGTGGGTGTTTCTTTTTTACCAGTGGAAACAATCACTGCATAGACAGGTTTTTTCCCTTTCCACGCAATCAATCTTTGTCTGGATAAATCAATTTGAATCCAGGAACGTTGGGATTTTTTGAGCCGATTAATTCTGCGTGCAATCCTCGAAACTCTCCGAGTTTTACGAACTTTACGGGTTTTACGGGTTTTACGGGTTTTACGGATTCTCCGGGCTTTACGAGTTTTAGAAACTCTCGAAGCTCTCGCAGCTCTGGAATTTGTATGATGGGCGAAACTTGGTTCCCCAGGTATACTAACTAGGCTTCCGGTTAAGGTGATGCCCACTAGTAAAATTTTTAAAGAGCGTATTAATTGGTTAGAAATTAAATTTGTCATCGGGTAGACACATAAAAATGACCGATGATTTTGCCACCATGGAGAAATCTGCTAGCTGTTATGGGTGATGGTTAACAATTTTCAGGTAACAAAACCATTTTTATTATTATCGTGACTAACTATACTTGTAAATCCCAAAATGGCTAAAATTAACATAATTAAGCCTATATTCAAGATATGAAACCGCTAAAATTCGATTTTGCTTGTAGTATGTATAAATATTGAAAAATATTTACACTTTGGTACTTGTAGTTACATTATCAAGGTATAAAATTTAGTACTCCGCCGCATTATACCAATTTGAAAAAAGAATGGGACAGGTGAAGTACTAGAAGCAACCAATGACACTCAAACAAGAATCCCCTTCCATAAAATGGATGGGGAGTGTCAACACATAAGGGACTAGGTAAGTTAATTGCTCTAGTCACATATGACCTGCATCTTCCCTATCCATATGCAATATTAGAATATGGGGATTTAAAAGTTACATCACTATTTTTTCTCTTTAGCACCAGCATCCTTGGAAGCACAAGGATTGGTTTTATCCTTTGCACCAGTATCCTTGGAAGCGCAGGGATTAGCTTTTTCTTCTGTGGTATTAGTCTTAGCGCCACAAGGGTTAGCACAACCAACTACAACACCTAAACTCAGCATGGAAATAGTCGCAAGGGTTGCTAAATATTTGATTCTCATACAGTTATTCCTTCAAGAGTAGACAGGAGTTCATTTATTATACGAAAACAAGTACCAAATGGATTTAGTTTTTTTGATTTTCTCTAGATAGTTAAAAATTTGTTGCTGTATAGTTTATGGGGTCAAATTCAAAACGCTGGTCGTAGTCAGCTTCACCATATAAATTAAAGCTCACCGTTGGTTCATCACCCATAGCTTCCACATGATGGATAGCATCTGGGGTAAAACTAATAATATCACCTGGAGAGAGGATTAATTCATCAACCTTTTCTATGCGATTGCTATTTTCTGGATCTACTTTTCTCCAAATTGTATTTTTTTCCTCTCCACTGATAATGGCTACAATTCCCCAGGTTGCATGGTTGTGGATTGGTGAAGCTTGTCCGGGTAACCAAACTACTGTTTGTACTGTGAGGGGATAATCCGGTTCATCATACAGGGTAAGTACTGACCAACCTGTATCTGGCTGTGGTGGTAAATATTCATAGTGCAGCCATTCTGAAGAGTTGAGTAGATGGCGCACTAAGGGGCGAATTTTCTGGAGCCGATGGTTGTCATCAGCAATATTCAGAAGAATATCTTCTAAATTAGTCAAAAATCGGAATAATCGGTAGGGATTCGCAGATAATTCCTTTTCTAAAATGGTTTCACAGCCTTCACACTTGCCATCGTCTGTTACTAACCAATCTTGAGTCTTCATACAATTTTAGATTTTGGATTTTGGATTTTAGACTTCGTCGTGAGCTCAGTCGAACGATTTTAGATTGTAACAATACAAGAAATGACAGTGGAAATTTCTCAAAATTCTTCCCTATGATCTGAATTTTTTCCAGGGAATAATTCCCCCTACTTCCTCACGGTAGCGTCCATACTGTTCACCAAAAGTACGAATTAAATCCCTTTCTTCCAATGCCAATCCGATTAAAATATACACTGTGAACGTAGTAGATAGCATCAGGTGACCGAGTGTCATTTTCGGAGTGGCCCAAATACCGATTAAAATTCCCATTTGGATGGGATGGCGATGGAAATGGTACATCCACTTTTTCACAAATGGAAGGGTTGTATAGGGTTCACCCTTCCAATAAAAATATGCCTGACGCAGGCCTAACAAATCAAAGTGATTAATGGCAAAGGTAGCGAGAATCATATACACCCAACCACAGCTGAATAATCCCCAAATTAAATTCCTTAATCCTGGATTTTCAACTGACCATATTATACCTGGCATGGGTTGCCAGAACCATAATATTGCTGCCAATGCAATCACAGTAGCCAAGACATAGGTACTGCGTTCAGCAGCACTGGGGATTTTCTGCCCCCACCAAGCTTTAAAACCTGGACGCGCCATGACGCTGTGTTGCAACCCAAATAAGCATACTAGTACTAGGTTGATGAATATTGCCCAAGTTGTAGAGCCTACCTGCCAATAACTAGATCCTAAAGGTATTAAACTTGCATTACAGGCAATTAGCCAGAGTATGGTCATCATTGCCATAATATAAGCCCCAATACCCCAAAGCAAAACACCAAGACGTTGAATGCGAGGTATTTTAATTGATTTTGGTACAGTCATAACAGTTCTCCACCGAAACGACTTCTGCTTTTAAACTAGCAAAGCATTATGAACAAATGAAGAACAATTTACAGCAGGAAATTAGCGAGTACTCAAACAAAGACTTAGAGGAGAGAAAAAATTGGTATTCCCAAGTCGCCAAGGATTACAATCAGGCAAGACCCCATTATCCCCAGGAAATCATTCGCCGCGCCGTGGAGTTAGCTAAACTGACTCCAACAGCAAATATTCTGGAGGTAGGATGTGGCCCTGGAACTGCAACCGTGGGATTTGCAAAATTAGGCTTTCCCATGGTTTGTCTGGAGCCAAGTCGGGAAAGTTCTCAGTTAGCAAGGGAAAACTGTGCTCAATATGAAAATGTGGAAATTCACAATAGCAGTTTTGAAGAATGGCAGCTGGAGGCTAGTAAATTTCACGCAGTTTTAGCAGCGACTTCTTTTCATTGGATACCAACAGATGTGGCATATCCAAAAGCTGCAAGGGCATTAAAGTCAGATGGTTGTTTGATTTTACTGTGGAATATGCGCCTTGAACCCCAGTATGAAGTTTATCAAGAGTTACGGCCAGTTTATCTGAAATATGCTCCTTCCCTTGCCAAGTATGAAGGGAGAGAAAAGCAGTTAGATAATCTCAGGAGTCTTGCTGAGATTGTCATGGAATCTGGTCAATTTAGAGACTTAGTATCTGAGCATATGCCCTGTGAGGTGACTTATAGCACTAATGAATATTTGACACTTTTGAATACCTATTCACCATACATAAAACTCGATATACACAATAGGGATGCCTTATTTGCTGGTTTAAGGGAAAAAATAGAACAGAGATTTGGCGGAAGAATTCAACTTTCTTATCTTTGTGGTTGTCAAGTTGCCCAAAAAATATAGTGGGTAAATGGATTATCCCATTGACTCCCGGACTTGATACAGCAGTTTGCAGATAAATGAGGTACAGCTTCATGTCATAAAACTCTTGTGGGATGGGCATCCCTGCCCGTCCAAATGTACCTTACAAAGATGAAATATGCTGTATCAATCTAAAATCCAAAATCCAAAATCTAAAATTGAGTAGAGGAGGGATGGGAAAGAAAGGTTTGTAGCAGATTTTGCCACTTTCCCAACATCCTCCAATACTGGCACTACTAATTTGAAGTATGAAATAAAACACGCGCAATTTTGATACTTCAACGTAGTCCTTCATGCTACATCCTTGTTTCCCTCTTTTTTAATTTTGGGCTTCTCAATTTTGGGCTTATCTGGGTTTGGTTTATCAATTTTGGGCTTATTTTGACCGCGTGATAGTGGTTTTTGACTGCGTGATGGTGGTTGTTGTCTTTTGAGTTTGAGGAACCTGGGAGGATCTTGGGTAGGTAGCTCAATTAATGAATCAAAGCCGAATACATTACGCCTTGGTAAAAATTTTGCCTTGACTGATATAAACATAGGTTTACCCTGTTCCTCCTTACTCAATTTGGGATTGAAGCGGAAAGGAGGAGCCATTGCATCCTTCCATAGCAAGGGTAAATGGGAAGCTTTCAAAAACCTGGCTTTCTTGTCTGGTTCTAATTGTTTGATATGTTCCGATCGTTGTTCGGTATAATTGCGAAGTACGGAGATACATGGTGTTCTACATACGGGGATGAACTGCCATAATCCGGCCAACTTAAATTCAAAATCCTTCAATTCTGCGGCGGCGGAATTCTCAGGACTAGCACCATTATCAAATCCAACTAGTTGGAATGAGACAATATGCTCCCTGTCTCTACCAGGAAAGTGGATAAATTTGGGATATACAATTAGTCGCTTATCCTTCCCACCGTGGTTTTTTACGTCCAACATCAAAGCCTTGTAAGCTTGTTTGCGATGGGGAGTAAATAACAACGCATAGGAGTTATGATCCATCTGAATAAAAACTTTCGACTCATCGTCAATAGAGATATCACCCCGGATAATCCCAATTGCTTGGAATTGTTGCTGATTTTCATTTACGTCATCGCTCATTGCCATTCCCCTGTGAGCCTAAATGTTCTGTCCAATCCAAAAATGCTAACATTTGGTGAGGATTCGACCTTGGATGGTTAGCCAGCCTATTGTAATAATTATCTCGTCAATTGGTAATTACGACTTCAACTAATAATAGAGTTTCCTGTTCAAATTGGTGTTACCTTCCATTGCAAAAGACCGCGATCGCATTTCGTTTTCTGTTATGTTTGTCTATTACTCCTTATTATGTGTAAACTACCCCCATCGTTGCAAGCGGTAGTTCAATTTTGAATTTTGTCGTTGTCTATTTTGGATTGGGAAATACTCCCTGGGTAGACTTTTAGCCAATCTGTGTATAGTAATCATTGTTCAATTTCGTATACAGTATATTTCATTTCAATGAAGTACATTCATATGGATAAATATGCCTATAAAAAAGAACTTTTGTATATAGTTTTGTACTTCATTTATCTGCAAAATGCTGTAAATGGGTATTGGGGACAAAAATGGAAGCATTTATAACTGTTGACGGTTGACAGTTGACAGTCCTTGGGTCGAATGTGCATTGCTATATTTGTAAAATTGACGCAAATGTGAAAAATCACGATTAAATAATTAATCATGTCAGGAACCATCAAATCAGTGGAATCTTTCCGTGCCCTCGCTTTACAGGTACAATGCCATTGTGTGAACCAGGCAAGCACAAGTATTCAAGCCCGAGAAATTATTCAAAATAATATCCATCGCCTAGGTAGACAAATTGCTGGGAGTATTGCTTTTATTGGCTCCGACTGTCGTTTAATTGTACTGCCAGAATATGTACTCACTGGTTTTCCCATGGGGGACTCTTTGGATGGGTGGGCACAAAAAGCTTGTTTAGAAATGAACGGTGCTGAATATGATGCCCTGGGGCAAATTGCTCAAAAACAGAAAATTTTTCTGGCGGGTAATGCCTATGAACTAGATAGTCATTTTCCCGGATTGTATTTTCAAACTTGCTTTATTATTAATCCTTCCGGCTCCATTATCTTGCGCTATCGCCGGTTGAATTCCATGTTTACCCCTACCCCCCATGATGTGTGGGAGAAATACCTGGACTGCTACGGTTTAGAAGGGGTATTTCCCGTAGCTAAAACGGAAATTGGTAACTTAGCTGCCATGGCATCGGAGGAAATTTTGTATCCAGAGGTGGCGCGGTGCTTGGCAATGCGGGGAGCAGAAATTTTCCTCCATTCCACATCAGAGATATATAACGGCAAGTTAACCCCCAAAGATGCAGCAAAAATTTCCCGTGCAGTTGAAAATATGTCGTATATAGTATCAGCAAACACCGCTGGTCTCAGTGGTATTTCTATCCCAGAATCCTCCGCCAACGGTGGTTCACAAATTGTCGATTATCGGGGTACAGTATTGGCAACAACGGCTACAGGAGAAAGTATGGCCGCCTTTGCCGAAATTGATCCAGCTGCATTACGCCGCGATCGCCGCCGACCAGGGTTAAATAATTTACTTTGCCGTCAACGCTTTGAACTCTATGGAGCTAGTTACCAACAGTCGCATTTTTACCCAGCAAACTCTATGCTGAATAGGGAAGTAGAACGTCAACATTTTATCCAAACCCAGGAACAAACCATTGAGCGCCTAGCCCAATTGGGAATAATTTAGGAACTTCTAGGAGTTAAGAGTTAAGAGTTAAGAGTTAAGAGTGAGGGAGTAAGGGAGTGAGGGAGTGAGGGACTTTTAACTGTCAACTGTCAACTGTCAACCATCAACCGTCAACTGTCAACTGTCAACTGTCAACTAACAACTCCCAGCCTTGAAACCATGTCCAAACCCATAGAAGTCCGCAATCCCCGCACTGGAAAATATGATTATGTGATTATCCCACCGCCACCAAAGTTATTGGCGCAGTTGTGTTCCAGGTTGCGGAGGGCGCAAAAGGGCTGGCAAAAATTGGGTGTACAAGGACGGGTAACTGCTTTACAAGCATGGAAGCAAGCCATCATCACCTCACGGGATAAACTGACGGAAGCTTTAATTGCTGATACGGGCAGATTATCCACATCGATTCTAGAAGTTGATTCCTTTGTCTCTACCATCGATAGATGGTGTCAGCTAGCACCAAAATTCATTCAAGATACTGCCAGGGAAACGGAAATACCGTTCATCCAAATCCAACAAACCTTGGTTCCCTATCCCTTGGTGGGGGTAATTAGCCCCTGGAACTTTCCCCTGTTATTATCTACCATTGATGCCATTCCCGCCTTACTTGCAGGCTGTGCGGTGATTATTAAACCCAGTGAAATCGCTCCCCGGTTTATGGCTCCCCTATTAACTGCCCTCAATAGTGTTCCCCAATTACGGGATGTGTTTACTTTTATTGAGGGTGCCGGGGCCACTGGGGTGAATTTAATTGACAATGTGGATGCAATATGCTTCACTGGCAGCGTTGCCACTGGGCGCAAGGTAGCAGAAATGGCAGCTAAAAGGTTTATTCCTGCCTATTTAGAACTGGGGGGTAAGGACCCCGCGATCGTTTTAGAGTCCGCAGATTTAGAATTAGCGACATCGGCAATTTTGTGGGGGGCGGTGGTAAACACTGGACAGTCCTGTTTATCCATTGAAAGGATTTATGTTGCCGAGTCTATTTTTGAGAAATTTTACCATCAATTAGTCACCAAAGCTCATCGTTTACAGTTGGCCCATCCCCAGTTGGAGAGCGGAGAAATTGGTCCGATTATTGCCGAAAAACAAGCGACGATAATTGCCAATCATTTACAAAATGCAATGGAACAGGGGGCAATAGTTCACTGTGGGGGAAAGGTGGAAGAATTAGACGGTGGTTACTGGTGTCGTCCTACGGTACTGACGGAAGTTAACCACCAAATGTTGGTGATGCAGGAAGAAACCTTTGGCCCGATTATGCCGGTGATGGCGTTTAGTACGGTGGATGAAGCCGTACAACTGGCAAATGATTCCATTTATGGATTGAGTGGGGCGGTGTTTGCGGGGACGGAAGTTGAGGCGTTGGCAGTAGCTCGTCAAATTGATGCGGGGGCGATTAGTATTAATGATGCTGCTCTGACTGCCATTATGCATGAAGGGGAAAAAAATGCCTTCAAGTTTTCTGGTTTGGGTGGTTCTCGCATGGGTGCGGCGGCGTTAGCTCGGTTTATGCGGAAAAAAGCATTTTTAGTTAAGAGTAAAGCAATAGCGGACCCTTGGTGGTTTAATAGTTAAGTATAGTAGTTAACAATTGACAGTTGACGCTTGACGGTTCTGGAGTCGAACAATACTGTCCTAATTCATATCTTGCACCTACACCCTAGAAGGGTGAACGGCAGTTTACTTATGCCGGGGCTCGCGTAGCGTATCCGTAGGATTCACCCGTCCACCGCAACTGCCTCGGCTATACAAGCAAAACCTACCTACGCAGGCTATGAAACTTTATTTTTCGTGCTATTGATAAAAATAAATGTTTATTGATAGCGGCAAAAATCAGTATTAATACTTTGGAGCAAGATGTCAGCTAACCAATATGTTCACTGCTATAGTACTGAAAAGTACGTGATTTTTTACTCCGCGACGAAAAAATGCGTGGTTTGTGAAGTTTTAAAAGGTGCGTTTTTTCCTCTGCGGCGAAAAATGTGTGGTTTGCGAACCGACTGAGGAATTTTCCATGAATACAGCATGCAGATATATTTTGTATCTTACTTTTCCTTTGGCGACTTTGGCTGTTGTCACCAATGTGAAGGCGCAATCGATTACTCCTGACACCACTTTGGGCAATGAAAATTCTGTGGTTACTCCCAATGTTGATTTGGGTAAAGGTATTCCCACTGACAGGATTGATGGTGGTGCAACCCGGGGGAACAATCTCTTCCATAGTTTTAGTAACTTTAATGTTGATGCGGGAAGGGGAGCTTATTTTTCTAACCCAACAGGAATTGAAAATATTATTAGTCGGGTGACGGGGAGTGATGTTTCTAAAATTTTGGGAACTTTAGGGGTTTTAGGCAATGCAAACTTGTTTTTTGCCAATCCCAATGGAATTGTATTTGGACCAAATGCTCGTTTGGATGTATCTGGTTCCTTTTTTGCCACTACGTCTGATAGTTTTACTTTTGACAATGGGTTTGAGTTTAGTGCTAGCAATCCCCAAGCACCACCTTTGTTGACGGTGAATATTCCCATTGGGTTACGCTTTCGGGATAATCCGGAGAGTATTACTAATCAGTCTGTAGCAGTAGATGCTAATAATAATCCTGTAGGCCTTCAATTTTTATCAGGGAAGACTTTAGCACTGGTAGGTGGTGATGTGAAATTTGAAGGTGGAACAGTTACAGCACCAGGAGCGAAGGTTGAGATAGGGGGATTGTCAACAGAGGGGATTGTTGGAATTAATGATGATTTGAGCTTGAGTTTTCCTGAGGGTGTGACGAGAGGGGATGTATCTCTGATTAATGGTGGAATTATTAATGTAACTGCTGGGGATGGAGGCTTCCTTACAGTGAATGCCAGGAATTTAGAAGTAAGAGAAGGGAGTCAACTTTTGGCTGGTATTGGTTCTGGTTTGGGTACACCACAGGCTCAGGCTGGGGATATTATCATTAATGCCACTGATAATGTTTTGTTTGACAATAGCTTTGCTGTTAATGCTGTAAATAGCAATGGTGTAGGGAATGCGGGGGATATATCAGTTAGCACTGGCTCCTTTCAATTACTTAATGGTGGTATTTTTAGTGCCAGTACCCTTGGAGAAGGGAATTCGGGAAAGGTAAATATTACTGCTCGTGATACAGTTTCCTTGGATAATAGTTTTATAGTTAGTAATGTATTAGATGGTGCTTTTGGTAAAAGTGGAGGAATAGATATAAACACAGGCTCACTCTCCTTTGCAAATAGTGCTCAAATACAATCTATTGTTGTTGGACAAGGAGATTCGGGCAAGGTAAATATCAATGCTCGTGATAATATTTTCTTTGATAATAGTTCTATATTTAGTTACGTGTTCCCTAATGCTGTTGGAAACAGTGGGGAGATAGACATTACCGCAGGCTCACTCTTTTTCACCAATGGTACTAGAATACAATCTATCGTTTTTGGACAAGGTAAATCGGGAAATATAAATTTCCAGGTTGATTCATTTAAGGCAACAAACGATACTAGAATTACCGTTGGTACTGCCGGACAAGGGGATGGTGGTGACTTGTTCATCAAAGCCACTGAATTAGTAGAAGTTCTGGGCACAGAAGAACCTGGAAAAAGTAGTAATATAAGTGCTAGTGTCCTTCCAGGAGGCACTGGGGATGCTGGGGATTTTACCATCGAGACGAAAAAATTGGTGATTAGAAATTCCCAAGTAGGAAATTCAACTTTCGGCAAGGGAAATGCAGGTAATCTCACCGTTAAAGCTTCCGAATCTGTAGACATTATTGGAAAAGTCTTTTCAGAAAATACAGACAATCCAACACAACCAATTAGAAATCCTTCTGGTTTATTTTCTCAAGTCAATACCTCTGGTGAAGGTAACTCGGGAAACCTAACCGTCGAAACCCCACGCTTAAGTGTTGGTAATGGTGGCAAAATCCAAGTCGCTGTCTTTGGAAAAGGAAATGCAGGTAATTTATTTATCCGCGCTGCTGATATTGATATCTATGATACTCCAGGTAAGGCAGACTTTTTTCAGGGAGGTATATTCGCTGGCTTTCAAGTAGATGAAGATGAAACCGAAGTTCCACCCAGTGGTGATTTTGGTGGTACTGTCACCATCGAAACTGACAGATTGCGCGTTAGAGATGGAGGTGCAGTAACAGTATTTACTGAAGGTGATGGTAATGCAGGTATATTAAAAATTAATGCTAAGGAGTTTATAGAAGTCTACGGAGAAGTTAATACTGCAACAACAAACGATATATTCACTAGTAAAATCAGTGCAGAAGCCACACCAGAAAGTACAGGAAACAGTGGTACAGTAACACTTAATACAAACAAATTAATTGTCCGGGATAGTGGTAAAATTACTGCGGAAAACCTTGGACAAGGAAAAGAAGCCGGAAATATTGACATACAAGTAGGCGAACTCTTACTCCTACGTCGTGGTGGCACAATCTCTACAAACTCCGCCCAAGATACCGATGGTGGGAACATCAACATCAATACTGGAGTACTAGTAGCTTTTCCCAACGAAAACAGTGATATTACTTCCAACGCTGTACGAGGTACGGGAGGTAGAATTGATATTAAGGCTCTAGGTATTTTCGGTATTGAACCTCGCGATGCTTTAACAGATTTGAGTGACATTACCGCTAATTCAGAATTTGGTGTTTCTGGAACCGTAACCATCAATAACCCAGAAATAGACCCCAATAGTGGGTTAATAGAACTACCAGAAACAGTGGTAGATGCCAAAAAGCAAATCGCCCAAAACGCTTGTCAGCAAGGTGTTGGTAGCGAACTTGTCGCCACTGGACGGGGTGGTTTACCTCCTAGCCCCACCCAAGACTCAACTAGTAGTGCTGTGCGAGTAGGTTTAGCAACACCTGTAGTCAGTAATGCTACTAATACAATTGCTAGTAAACCAAAACCAACTCCCACAGTGAAAAAGATTGTACCAGTGCAAGGGTGGGTGTTTAATAGTAAAGGTCAGGTGGTACTTACAGCCTATAACCCCAATCAGATTGGCGTTCGACGCACTGCTCACAACGCACTTTGTAAAGAGAAGTGAACAGATAGGTAGGGGCACGGCATCCACAATCTCTCAATATATAAAATTATCTTAATATTGCCGTGCCCTTGCGAAGAATTTGCGTGTCGCAAACATTATTTGAATTGGTATTAATATTAGATATCTCGGCAATATCAGAAATAAGTTAAGCTACAGTTAAAATTATCCTCAATTAAAATCCATCATGTCTTTGCTTCCCGTCAACGACGCTCAAAAGAACTTACAAAAGCTCATCGATCAGGTTGCACAGGAAGGCAAACCTGTTATGATTCAGGGTGAGTATGGTAATGCAATCCTGCTTGCAGAAAAAGACTGGTGTGCGATTCAAGAAACTCTTTACCTATTATCAATTCCTGGACTGGGAGAATCCATCAAGGAAGGACTAGCAACTCCCATAGCAGAATGGGATGAGGAACTAGATTGGTGAATTGGAGGTTGGTTTATCCCCACACCCGACGCAAATTCAACACAAAACCCGGTAACACTTCCTCACCAGACAACTCAGCCGGATTCTCCAATACTTCCACTGCCAATCCCCCTCGATAAATTTCTACAATTCGATGTTGCGGATCGAGCAACCAACCTAGTTTCGCGCCATTGTCAATATACTCTCTCATCTTACCTTGTAACGACTCAATTCTATCGGAGCTAGACCGTAACTCAACCACAAAATCGGGACAGATATTGGCAAAAGTTCCTTTCTGTTCTGGAGTAAGCCCATCCCAACGTGATTGACTAACCCAAGAAGCATCGGGGGAGCGAGTAGCACCATTAGGTAAAATAAAGCCTGTAGAAGAGTCGAAGACTTTACCAGATTCCCCGGAATTGCGCCACCACAAATACAACTCTCCAGTAATACTACAATTATATTCTCCAGTTTCCCATCCCGTTGGTGGATTCACAATTAACTCTCCTTGTGCAGTTCTTTCCAGCTTCAATTCTCGGTTGACTGCGGCTAAGGCTGCAAACTGTTCTGGGGAAACGCACAATCCGATTGTCTTAGGTAACTCAATGAGCAGAGTTTGTTGTTCGCTGCTGGGGGGCATATGTACCATTGTCACCTCTTGAATGGCATTAACCTATTAACTAGCATATTCTCCATCTTCATTCTCTGCGCCTCTGCGTGAGATAAAAGATTGCATTTTTAAGCTGGAGCGTCATCGTCATTGAAATCTTGTTCTGGAATTTGGGTTAAGGATTCTAAATTTTTACCCTCAAAGATTGTTCCCTGAAGATTTGCCCGGTAAAGATTCGCCCCTGCAAGATATGCGCCCTGAAGATATGCGCTCTGAAGATATGCCCCTTGAAGATTCGCCCATATAAGATTCGTTTCTTGAAGATTTGCCCATATAAGATTCGCTTCTCGAAGATATGCCCCTTGAAGATTCGCTTCTTCAAGTTCTGTACGTTGAAGATTTGCCTCTTCAAGTTCTGCTCGTCGAAGATTCGCTCGTTGAAGATTTGCCCGTTGAAGATTCGCTCGTTGAAGATGCGCTCGTTGAAGATGCGCCCCTTCTAGAATCGCCCGGTAAAGATTCGCCTCTTCAAGCATCGCCCCTTCTAGACTCGCCCCTTTAAGATTCGTATGGCTTAAGTTTGCTCTGTATAAATCTTTGAGACGTAAAATACACCCTTCAAGATTAAGATAACTCAGACAATCAAAAATAAGCGTATTCTTCCCTCCAATTCTTTGACCTTGTAATCTTGATATTAACGCTCCAAATGCTTCAGGAAAATACCATTTAATATCTGAAATCTCTTGGGTAACTCTCGCACAAGCATTTAAAACAACTAATAAAGCTTCTTCTGCATTTCG
>JASJCX010000064.1 GCA_030065255.1 Calothrix sp. MO_167.B42
CGTTATGACGCTAGTCTAACGCACCTAAATCCTTATATAATGGTGCGTTGCGCTCTGCGACAACACACCCTACGTATATTTCAAAAATCAATTAGGATTCCTATAGCAATCCTCAATCATTTGTGAGAAGTTAGATCCCCGACTTTTTAGAAAAGTCGGGGATCTGGGCCTCTCCAGTAAACTTATTACTTATTACTTATTACTTATTACTTATTCTTCATTTTCCATTGCCATTTTTGTTGTTTTTCATCCCATTTTACGACTACTATTTCGGCAGGAGGATACAAGCGATCGCCACTTTTATTAAATTGAATAAGTCCTGTAACTCCCTTTAACTGTTTTCTCTTTTCTTTAAAATATTGATTCATGTGTGTAAGTAAAGCTTGGCTAGTTTGACTACCATATTCTTCTATAACTTTTAAAATTATTAACACCGAATCAAAAGCTGTTGCACTGCGCCATGTTAGGTTTTCTGTTCCCCATAACTGAGTGCCTATTTGACAAAAGTTCTGTGCTAAAAAATTAGAACCATCGCACCCGTTTTCTTGACTCTGCCAATGCCAAGGAATACAAGCTATAACTTGACAGTTATTTTGATTTGTCGTATTACACGGGTTTTGCTCATGAATCCAATGTAAAACATTATCATGATAAAAAGTTGCCGAGCCAGCTATTAAACAGTTGTTGAGATTTAATCGGCTAATTAGCCCAGCATTATCGAGGGAGTTCGGTTCAATTCCTCCATCGGGAATTATGATGATAATATCAACGTCACTTTCCCTAATATTTTCTATATATTCTTGGACTTGATAATAATTTTCACTAATATAATTACATTCTTCTAGAAAAACAAACTTTTCTTGATGTGGTTCTAGATGTTTTTTAATACTGTTTCTGTAGGAAATACTGTAACTACTATTTTGATTATAGATAACAGCTACTTTTTGCAGAGATTTATGGTAAAATTCATCTAGCAAATAATTAGCCATTGTCTGAGCATTAATATCATCTGGAGTAGTCAATCTAAAAAAAGATAAACTCTCACCTATAGATAATGCAGAAAGTTCATTAGATGTACTACTAGAATTGACTAAAGTTAACCCTTTTTGTATATAAAATTGCAGTGCATTTTTAGTCATTTCGCTTGAATAATGACCGACGATGGCAATCAGGTTTAATTGCGGTGCTAACTCGGCCAACTTTTCTGCTGTTTGGTTATAGGGTGTATATAAATTATTAGGATCGTTAACAACCAGAATTTGCAAGGCTATTTGACTACATATCAAAGTCAAGAAGATATTAGGCCTGATATCATTTAAATTTATCTCTGTACCTAAAGAAATTTTGTCAAAGCTGGGCAAATTAACTTGTAATTGTATTTGAGAAATTCCGCGTAAAACTTCAGCAGCAACGTGACCTTGGTTATGATAAAATGGAACAACTACAGCGAGAGTATAAATTTTAATTCCTTTTTCCTCTAAACAAGATTTCTTATATTCAATTAAACAGTTATTAATGTAAATTAATACTTCTGGATTACCAGCCCCATAAATATTAATTTCTGTATTCCAAGCCATGAAAAAACATTGAAATGCTTGATAATAAAGCCCTTGTTGATAAAATTTTGTTCCTTCTATCTGGTATTTAACGATTTCTTGATTAGGCGGATAAAGAAAAATTTGTCTGCCAAAACTGCCTTGAAAGTTATCACTATTTAATTGAGGCGCAGGATTTAATTTATAACCTTTGTATGGGTCGAGTAAAAAATTAATAATTTTCACCCAATTACCAGCTATCTCCTCTTGTTCAACGCCCATTAAATCTGCTATCCTGGGATAAATATTATTAGTTAATCTGTCCCTGATTTTCTGGTCAGATAATTTGACCATAGTAGCTATTTTGTGCCGAGATAATCCCAATAAAGAATGACAAACAATTAGTCTATCTAGTTCGCTGAGTTTCTTTCTATTAGAAGTAGTATCTAAATTATGTAAGAAAAGTTCAATATTAATCCCTAGATTTTCTATAACTTGCCGAAAATTTTCACACATATTTCAGATGTTATCGTTTATCAATTTCCGCGCGGAGCATGGAAGTAGAGTAACAATAGGATGAGGAATATTTCTACTTCATATGTAGAAAATTTTAACCACAGCTGTGAATCATTAGCAGAGGCAGTACGCGCACCGTGGCTCGTGAGAACTCATATCAAATCCGCTTGTGGAACTTATCATATTGTCGTCACCTCACCCCGTTCTGCTTGATTCACCCCAACCCTCTCCTTAATAGGTCGAGGGTGCCGCAGGCGGGTGAGGTTTTATAAGTATTCATCCGCACATGATATAAGAACACTTGGCTATCTACTGATAAGAAACTTTATATACCAATGGTTTTACTGTTACGAATTGTAAATAATTTTGACATAATATGTAACTTGTAGCCCATAACTGCGGTTTTTGTGTAGTAATTTGTCGGTCCCAAAAACAGCAATATTGTATTAGCTAAGGAATCTGTGCATGACTCAAACTATCTGGATTGCAAGACATGCGAACCGCCTGGACTTCGTTCACCCCGAGTGGTTTTTAACTGCAAAACGGCGTTACGATCCTCCCCTATCTGATGATGGGATGGTGCAAGCACAGCAACTAGCCGAACGTTTGCAAAGCGAAACAATTGACCATATATTTGCTTCACCTTTTCTCCGCACAGTCCAAACAGCAAATGCGATCGCAGAAAAATTAGATTTACCCATTAAACTAGAAACGGGTTTGAGTGAATGGCTCAATCCAGCTTGGATGACGGAGGAGCCAGAAAGATTATCTACACCAGCCTTGGCAGAGATGTTTCCCCGCATTGATACTAGCTACACATCCCACATCACTGCCACATACCCCGAAACCCTCGCCCAAAGCAGACAACGTTCTGGGGAAACATCCAGAAGTCTAGCTACAGAATATTGTCCCCAAAATATTCTCCTCATAGCTCATGGAGCCTCTGTAAAAGGTGCTGCCATGGGACTGGTGGGGGATATAGCCGACAATGGGGAAAAAGTCCGTTTGTGCAGTTTATTTAAGGTTGTACGCCAAAATCCAGGGTGGTTATTGGAAATTAGGGGTGATACCTCCCATTTAACCCATGTAGAAGAAATTGTCCGATTTAACTAATATTTTGTCAGTGGAGAAGAAATTCAGGAGTACGGGTGGGGTTTCCTCGCCCGTGGTAAAGGGGTATGTATTTTACACCACAACCTAATACCAATTGGGAAAATGGTTGCAAAATATAGAAGCTGGAAAAGCTTATATGGCAAACTCTTTCACAATCCCAAATGGTATAACCTCTGAATGGGAGCAATGGACATCTTGGTTAGGACAATATTGTTCTACTCAAAAACTGTCAACTGTCAACTGTCAACTTCTAACTACCAATCAATCTACAATCTCAACCCAGAATCGGCATGACTTTACTATTAGCAGGAGATATCGGCGGTACAAAAACCATTTTGCAATTGGTGAAAGTATCACCAGAGCAAGATTTACATAGGATTGCTGAGGAACGTTACCACAGTGGTGATTTCACCGATTTAGTACCGATGGTGCAGCAATTTCTAGCAAAGACAAATACGGAAATCCCTCAAAAGGCTTGTTTTGGTATTGCTGGTCCTGTAGTTAATAATACAGCCAAATTGACAAATATTGCTTGGTCTTTGGATGGGGAACGTTTACAATCTGAACTTGGTATTGCCCAGGTTTCCCTCATCAATGACTTTGCTGCTGTTGGTTATGGCGTTTTGGGCTTAAAAGAGACAGATTTGTATACTTTACAACCCGGTAAACCCAACCCAGAATCACCAATCGCTATTATTGGCGCGGGCACTGGTTTAGGCCAGGGATTTTTAATTCAGCAGGGAGAACGGTATCAAGTTTTTTCTTCGGAAGGAGGACATGCTGATTTTGCTCCCCGCAATGAGTTAGAGTTTCAACTGTTGAAATATTTACTCGATAAACATGACATCCAACGAGTTTCTGTGGAAAGAGTGGTTTCTGGTTTGGGAATAGTTTCCATTTACCAATTTATGCGAGATAGACAACTTGCTAGCGAATCCCCAGAAATTGCTCAAGTGGTGAAAACCTGGGAACAAGAAGCTGGAAAACCCGAAAAAAGCGTCGATCCTGGTGCCGCAATTGGTACAGCTGCGGTGCAAAAAAGCGATCGCCTTGCCGAAAAAACCATGCAATTATTTGTGGAAGCTTATGGTGCTGAAGCTGGAAATCTTGCCCTCAAACTCCTTCCCTACGGTGGTTTGTACGTTGCGGGAGGAATTGCGGCTAAAATACTTCCTTTGTTGGAAACGGGTAGCTTTTTACTGAATTTTACTCAAAAAGGTAGAATGCGGGGCATTCTAGAGGATATACCCGTGCATGTTGTCCTCAATCCCCAGGTGGGACTCATTGGTGCTGCTGTTTGTGCAGCTAGGCTATAACAGCTAGCAGTATGTGTAATATCAGCATCGATAAAAAAGCAAAAATTATGACAACCAAGATTTTTGTCCCATTAATTGCCACTACCTTATTGTGTAGTGGATTAGCCCCCGTTGAGGCACGTCAACCCCAATCGGCATTGCCTGGAAAACAATCATTATCTCCAGCAAAACCCAACCAACCCCAATGGAAAATATTTACCCCCCCAGATAAAATGTTTGCGGTATTAATGCCAGGAAGGCCAAAACAAACTTCCCAGGTGCAGAAAACTTACATGGGGGAAATTGAATTACAAATATTTGTTGCCCAGTCCCCAAATCAGGAAGTTGCTTATTTAGTCATATCCAATGAATTTCCCTTCAACTACGCCCAAATGGCAAACCCCCAAACTATACTGCACAATGCCCAAACCATGGCTTTAAAAACGACCCAAAGTCGATTGATTAGCCAGCGTAATATTCGTAGTTCTAATGGTCATCCCGGCAAAGAAATTAAGTATATTAACTCTGGAGGAAAAATAACTACTAGTAGAATGTTTGTTGCTCAAGGACGCTTATATCAGGTGATGGCAATGACCACATCAAAGCAGCATAAAACCTTATCTAAAACAATTCAAGGGTATTTAAATTCTTTTCAATTAGTTCTAAGACCTTGAAATACTTACCAATTGGTCTCAACTAAAACCTATCTCAGATGATACTTAAAAAGTATTATTTTTAACATTAAAACCCGTTGAAATCTAACCCCCCAGTCCCCCATTCCCTACCTCTCCTTTTAGGATAGGGCTAGGGAGAGGTAGGGAATGGGGGTTTTAAAGCTTCTTTCCTAGTAGTCAAGAGGTTTGGAGATAGGTTATTATGTAAATATTTTTACTTCACAAATGCCCTCTAACAAAGTAGATTCTCATAGCAATGCCCATGAAAAAATATTGCTATAAATTCTCAACAAATCATAAGCACTAATTAGGGATTTAATTATAAATTTTTTATAAAATATATATGAATATAAAATCAATCATCCCTATCTTTATTAACTAGGTTAGTCCCTTTATAAATCAACACTTTTTTACAATCACTTCAGATTATTTCTGATAAAATAAAAAGCATAAATTGCAAGTTATGACTTCAGAAAACTTGCTGAATTTATTGTAATGTTGTAATGTTGACTGTACTGTAAAAATACGGTTAACAACAACATAAAAAACAACTTTTTTTGATTTGAGGAGTGTTATTGATGAAACATTTTCATAAGCTATTAATTGTTGCTCCTATGAGCTTTTTGGCCTTAGTTGGATGTAGCCAAGCCGAACAAGCTAGTAAGGAAGTAGAAAACGCTGCCAAACCTGCTGCCAATGTTGCAACAAGCACCGTTCAAAAAGCTGCGGGAGAAGGAATTAATGGTTTACTAGGGGCTGTGGCTAAGACAAAGGCAGCAGTTAAGTCTGGAGACTTTGAAACTGCTAAAAAAGAATTTGCATCCTTTGAAGAAACTTGGAAAACAGCCCAGGCTGGTGTGAAAACTGCATCTGGCGATAAGTACGACACCATAGTTAAGAAAGTTGATGAAATCAAAGGTTTGATGAAAGAATCTAAACCCAATCAAGATCAACTTTTATCTGCTTTACAGTCTTTAACTAAAAATCTCAAACCTGGTGCTAAATCCTAAGTCAAATTGTGGGAAGTTAAAAGCACAAATGATCCGGTAAGGAATATCCATAATCTTTTAACTAATAGGTTCTTTGACTGATTTTGTTTGTTTCCTATTTCTCAATTGTTCAAAATTAGAATATACCGGGTATACATCGAGTTCTGTTCGACGGAACTCGATTTTTTTTGATGTGGCTAGTACTCCACCAACTTAATTTTGCCGGGTAAGCCAAATTTTAGACTTTTGCTCTCTTCCTCTGACTCTGCGCTCTGTTGCGCCTGGAGTGGTTTTTTCCTCTACACCTAAATTCATAAAAGTCAGTAAAAATAAGGGTTTTGGATTTTTATTTAGCGAGAGTGATTAAAGAGGGTTATTCCCATATCAACTTGGCAGTTGGTAGATAGCATTAGACAATAATGTTATGTGCTGGGCATTTTAGCGAAAAATAAATATATTATATTTTTGAAAGGGTTAACTATTGAGATTATGGCAGGACATAGTAAATGGGCGAATATTAAACGCCAGAAGGCAGTAGTGGATGCCAAAAAAGGTAAAACCTTCACCCAACTGTCCCGGGCAATTATTGTTGCTGCCAGAAACGGTATTCCCGATCCCGCAGGTAATTTTCAACTACGCACGGCAATTGATAAAGCCAAAGCTGCGGGTATTCCTAATGATAATATAGAACGAGCGATCGCTAAAGGTGCAGGTACATTTACCGATGGGGCGAGTTTAGAATCAATTCGCTATGAAGGTTATGGTCCTGGGGGTGTGGCTGTGTTAATTGAAGCCCTCACAGACAATCGCAATCGAACGGCGGCTGACTTACGTGCTGCTTTTAGTAAGAATGGTGGGAATTTAGGAGAAATGGGTTGTGTGGGTTGGATGTTTGAGCACAAAGGGGTGTGTTTGGTAAGCAATGTTGTGGATGAGGAGCAGTTGTTAGAGGTTTCCTTGGAAGGGGGCGCTGAATCTTACGAAATGGGCGAAGAACAAGCAGCAGAAGTATTTACTAGCATTGCAGATTTAGAAACCCTCAATCAAGCTCTCAAAGCCCAAGGTTTTGAGGTAAGTGATGTAGAGCTGCGCTGGATTCCCAGTAATCATGTGGAAGTAACTGATTCAGAACAGGCACGGTTGTTATTGAAATTAATTGATACCTTGGAAGGTTTGGATGATGTGCAAAATGTCACCACGAATTTTGAAATGTCTGAGGAGTTAATTACTGCAAGCATGGCTTGATTGGTGTTGCTCATAACATTGCCAAGAATTGTCTGTTGTTGGGGAGAATTTATGGAACCTCACTATCAAACAAAACATATTTTCCAGGGAACGAGTCGAGGAGAAGTGTTTGTAAGAACGCGTAATAATCACACTGAAGTTCAGGGTACGTTTTCCTGGGATTAAGAATTGTCCTTTGTTTTATATCAAGTTAGCTTAATTACTTATAATTTCTGCTTGATTCACCCCAACCCTCTCTTACCCTCTCCTTAATAAGTCGAGGGTGCCGCAGGCGGGTGAGGTTTTATAAGTATTCATCCGCACATGATATTATAGGTTACTGACGAGGACATTACTACCAAATTATCTAATTCCATTGCAAATTGGGATTATTAGCTCAATTTTCCCAATGATTCAAGGGTAAAATGAGAGATAACTATATGGTTGTTAGCTATGAGTCAATACACGAGACAAGTAATCTTATACAAAGATGAAAATGATTACTGGATTGTGGAGTGTCCAAGTTTGAAAGGCTGCAATAGCCAAGGGAAAACAAAGGAGGAGGCTCTGTCAAATATCAAAGAAGCTATTGCAGGCTATGTAACTGCTCTAAAAGAAGATAATTTACCTGTGCCAGAAGATAATTTTGAAACATTCCTAGTAGTCGTGTGAGCAAGTTACCAAGTATTTCAGGGAAAGACTGTATCAAGGTTCTCGAAAAAATTGGTTTTACCAAAAACGGAGAGAGAGTAGCCACATTATTCTACAGAAGGGATGAACCGTTTGCTCAAGTTGTGGTTCCAGATCATCAGCAGCTGGCTAAAGGAACATTACGAGCTATTATCATCAGATATTGACCTGAGTGTGGAAGAATTCACATCGTTGCTTTAGAGAGGCAATCTCGGTAAGGTTAAACATAGTTCACTGACTACTAACTACTGACTTATGTTGTGATAGCTGTAAATTTGTCACAATAGCATTTAAGTAAGGCTCAAACACAGCTAAATTTTCTAACTTCTCAAACTTTCCGGGTATAGCATCAGATGCAAAAGCTGTTTTGATGACATACATCGCCTTGCCATCAAAAGTTACATATTGTAAATGCTTTTCTACCACTCCACCTTCTGGCTTCAATCCGGCAAATCCATAACGTATTCCCTGAAGTTTTCCTAATCTGACGACTTCTGGAGGTTGGGGAGCAAAATTAATGGAAGTTTGCAATACTTTCTGGGGAGCATCGCCTTCTGAGCTGTTTGTTTTGGTAAGATTGTCATAACTTTGCTGACGCTCTTGAGATAGCACTGCATATTCACCATCCACCCAATTACGAAGTGCTTTTACTATCTGGGTTTGATATTGGCTATTTTGTTTATCTGAGGGAAGGTTAGGAGAAATTCCTGCTTTTGCCAGGATTTTTTGCAAATCAGACCGTTTTTCCAAGGGATAAACCTCAATTTCTACCTTGCCTAAATTTTTACCATTGGCAGAAACACAAAGCAAAGATGTATTGCTGTTACACACTTTAACCTGCCAACCCTTAGGAGCAAATGTTTTTCCCAAGATACTGTTCCACGTATTACCCTTGGCAGGTATGGAAGTACTGACAACATTTTTTGCTGGGGGAGTGGATGGTGAGTTTTCCCGATTAGAGGAATTGAAACCGAAAAAATTAGCTCCCATCGGTACTAACACCATCAAAGCACCGCCGATTAAAAGATGATAAACTCGCAACATTTGACCCTAATTTACAACTTAACCAGGTTAAAGATAACAGTATCTGTCAATTTTTTTAAGTACACCAGGTCAGTCATATCAAATCCGATGGCATGTGAAAGTTCGTTTGTGGACTATTCAACAATCCCCTTGCCTTTAGACATGCTCCCTATCAATTGCTTTCAGTTGTTTATAGCTTTTGTTAAGAAATATACAACTGAAAGATAGAAGCTTTATGTTTCATGATAAAATGCCATTGTGAAAATGAGGATGCGTACAAATAGGTAGGAACGCGGTACTAGCAAAGTAATTGTATATATTAAAAGATTATGGATGCTGTGCCGTGACGAGGGATGTATGTGTCGTAAACATTATTTGAATTGGTATAAATTATAGGACTCATATTTGATTTTTGAAAAAATCTCAGTAAACTTTCTGTTCCCTATTCCCTGTTCCCTGCCATCACGAGTGATTTCACAAATCAAACCGGATTCCTATAGTTGTAGCAATCAAGAAACTGGGCAGAATGACTTCAATGGAAGTCCAGGACTCGGTCGTAATAGCGATCAGCCTTTCGCTAGAGGCAAACGTACGAGGCTACTTTGCTTTCGGGTATTTTCTCTGGTTGGTCGCACTGCTCAGTTTAATGCCTTCAGATATCTCAATTACTGATTGCAGAGGAGAATTTCATGACTTCAAAATTCATGAGGGAAGCAGCAAGAGAAGACCATGATAGCGATCGAGCTTCGCCAAATCCCTCTCACAACCGAGGACGAAAATCTATTTTCATAACAGCTGTTTTAATACTAGCTCTTGTTTTTCTTTGCTTCGTGCCAACTTCAACGGCTTTAGCACAAGAGGGGAAGGGGAATTGGATGTCCGATTACGTTGAACTGCGTACATATTCGAGGACTTTACGAGCACTTAAACGTGAGGATCTCAAAAGAAATATCCCTGATTTTATACTTCGCCCAACTGATAGAATAGTAGGCGGTTTTGTGGCTGGTACGCAAGACAATCCCTTCCAGGTGGGACTTCTGACTAAGAGCATAGCCGACAACTTTCAAGCGCAGTTCTGCGGAGGAACGTTAATTAAACCGAATATCGTTGTCACAGCGGCACATTGCAGTGATTTCATCACAGCGGATCAGGTGCAAGTACTAACTGGGACGAGAAGACTAGATGGCAGCGGTAACCGCTACGATGTCTCAAGGATCGCTATCCATCCAGACTGGAATGATTCCACGTTCGACAACGATGTTGCTGTGTGGGAATTATCGAGCAACGCAACTGGCATCCCCCTCGCTGAACTTGCGACCAGCGACGGATCTGTTGGTGATAATTTATTTGCATCAGGTTGGGGTACTCTCACAGAGGGGGGAAGCAGACCTATCGATCTCCATGCAGTTGGAGTGCCTCTCGTAGAAAGATCAAACTGCAATGATGATAACTCTTACAATGGGAACATCACTGAAAACATGATTTGCGCGGGTTTCGATATTGGCGGAAAGGACTCTTGCCAGGGTGATTCGGGTGGACCCCTAACTAAGGGTAATGTGCTTACGGGAATCACTAGCTGGGGCAATGGGTGTGCACGAGCAAATCTTTTCGGAGTCTATGCGCGCGTATCAAGAGACGGAATCCGAAACTTCATTGAAAACAATTCTGGTGCAGGTGTAGAGGTATCGGCCTGCTCACTTTGCCATACCTGTGGTGGTCATTGGCCCAATTACAGCGGGACGATAGGAAATATTATTCCTGCTCCTTCATATGCCCCCATAGAACGGGGAGACGCTTGTTCAGGATCTTTATCCTATGCAGACGATACACATCCTTATCTCTGCTGCCAATAGTTGTGAACCCCATCTAAATTCAGAAAAGGAGATTCGCCATGAATAAGATAATCGCTTGTGTTTTATCATTTGCAATCATGTTGGTAGTGGTACTGGGAGTGTTGCCTAGTGAAGCAGCGATCGCTTTAGAACACCAGCCTGCTCAGGTTGAACAGCCAATGGCAGTAGCTACCTTAGCCCAAGTTCAACAACCACCCAAGATGCCTCGGGCAACGGCTCAAGTTCAACAACCACCCAAGGAACCTTTGCGAGCAAATCGAGCCATTAGAGCCGTTAGCGCATGTTCGATCTGTTTTACGTGTGGTGGTTCTTGGCCAATTTACAGTGGCACCATCGGTAAGTTAGAACCGGCCGCTTCATATGCCCCCACAGAACGGGGAGAAGCTTGTTCAGGATCTTTATCCTATGCAGAAGATACACATCCTTATCTCTGCTGCCGAGCGCAATAGAGCCAAAGCATTGGTAACAAGTTAGCTCTCTTGTGTCACTTTCCAAGAAAGCGATCGCCACACCTTTTACAAAGTAAGAGTTTAAGAAAATTAGCCATAGCTTTTATTTTCTCTTAGGAAATAAAGTGGCGATCGCTTTCTAGGTAAGGCTCAAGGGAGATTTTACCTACATATTCACTATGAATAAGATAATCGCTTGTGTTTTATCATTTGGACTGATGGTGGTAGTGATACTGGGAATATTACCTAGTGAAGCGATGGCTTTAGAACACCAGCCCGCTCAGATTGAACAGCCAACGGCAGTAGCTACCTTGGTTCAAGTTCAACAACCACCCAAGGAACCTTTGCAAGCAGATCAAGGCATTAGAGCCGATGCAACGGTTAGTGGATGTTCGCCCACTAATGAACTCATGGGGGAACACTGGGAGCTGTGGGAGATTCGCTATAACAACGGCGAAAGAATTAAAGTGAATCAGCCACACCGATACACGCTGGAATTTATCTGTGATGCCAATGTAAAGATTCGTGCTGATTGTAATCGCGCGCGAGGAACCTATACACTGAATGGAAGCCAACTCACGATTCAGATTGGCGCGATGACCAAGGTAGCCTGCCCACCAGATTCAATTGCCGATCGGTATCTCCACGACTTGGGGGCAGCAGCAAATTATTTTATTCAGGATGGTCAGCTCTACATTGACCTGAGGGGTGATGTTGGAACGATGGTGTTTGCATCCATCCAAATATAGGCACTAAATTGAAAGTTAATGGTAAGGAACTTGCCTCTACAGCAGATGAGCTAGCCTCTACTTGGTGCGGAAGCTTCAACCAAGTTGCTCCAATGAAGCGTCACAAACGCACATCTCAGGGTAGCGGATGTGCGTAGTTCAATAACTCCGATATAATTATTTATAACCAGAACTACGTCTGCGTCGCTGCTTACGTCTAGCTATCAGCTTCCGTTTTTCTTTCTCTAAAGGCGTTTCAAAATGGCGTTTCTTTCTAATATCTTGAAAAATTCCGGCTTGAGAAACTTGGCGCTTAAATCGACGTAATGCCGAATCAATTCCTTCATTTTCGCCCAAAACTACTTGCGTCATTAATTATTCCTCATAATGGTTACTCGATACTGAAACCTAAAAAATCAAAATTCCTTAGTATAGTCAAGTTCTTATATAAATCTGTTAGATGTTTAGTAACTATACTCAACTTCTTAGTAGCGTCAGTTGTGTAGTTGTAATCTTAACTAACAGCAAAAAGGCTTTGAATCAGGTTAACAGCAACCCTCCCTTGACAAACTTCCTTTATCTTATCCCTCCGTAAGCTCATCGGAATAAGTTGCCGATATATTTTTGTTATTCAAACCCAATACCCTTGCATACATCATCTCCCCAGTCAACAAAATGTAGATAACTTAACAATTCGGAAAAGAGGCTTCCAAAAATTCAAAAGAATTACTCAACCGAAAATAACTACCGCCATAGAACTATAGCACAAGTTCAAGGACATTATAGCAGTCGCCATCATGGTTAGGACGTTTTTGATGTTGACAGTTGACAGTTGACAGTTGACAGTTGACAGTTGACAGTATTAGGGAAACTTACTCATTACTCATTACTCATTACTCCCCCTGCCCGTCCCAGTCTGTTAAAATCGCCTCAGCTTTCTGGCACAGGGATTCATGAAATTGACCATTACTAGCTAGTAAACCACCCCATTGATTAATATCTCCGGTGTTATATTGCAAATCATGACCGGCAAAATGGGTAAATTTACCCCCCGCTTCTGTCAAAATTAATTCTGGTGCAGCCATATCCCAATCTTTGGGTGCAGATTTACCAGAGAGGGAAATATACATATCGGCTTGCTGCTCAACAATTGTAGCGATTTTGCAGCCCACGCTACCCACAGCTTTCTGATTTTGACAAGGTAAATTTTGTAATAAATATTCTAATCTTTGATTGCGGTGGGAACGGCTGACCACTAAAATGAAGTCCTGAATGCGTTCCCGCGAGGATACTTGTACAGGCTGGGATTTGCCATCCCTAGTAGTAACAAAAGCCCCCTCACCTTTAATGGCATGGTAAAGTTTTTCTAATTCTGGTACTACTACTACTGCTAATACTGGTCTATTTTCCTTGACCAAGGCCATGTGAATGGCATATTCCCCAGTTTTTTCGATAAAGTCCCGGGTACCATCTAAAGGGTCGATAATCCATACCAACTCAGAATTGAGCTGTTTGGTTTTTCCTTCCTTATAGGTTTCTTCAGTGATATAACCAAAATCCCCTTCCCCCAATTCAGCTTGTAATTTTTGTAAAATATATTCGTTGACAGCTAAATCAGCAGCAGTCACAGGATCGTCTTGTTTATATTTTACATTTAAATCTTGGTCGCCATTTCCTCTATAGTAGGAACGCAGTATATCAGCTGCACCCCAGCCAATAGAACAAGCGATGGCTAATATTTTTCTCAAGTCTTGCATTGAAGTTTACATATCATTACTTATGATCAATAGCCTACACCAATAGGTATAGATGGATGAAATTAGATGAGTCAACTATATTAACCACAAGCAAATCCCCCATTGGTGCATACCCTTTAAGTATTGCGCCGATGATGGACCGCACGGATCGCCATTTTCGTTATTTTATGCGCCAGATTACTAAGCGTACCCTACTATACACGGAGATGATTACTAGTGCAGCAATTATCCATGGGGATTGCCAACGTTTACTAGGTTTTTCCCCAGAAGAAAAGCCCTTATCCCTGCAAGTCGGTGGCGATAATCCCCTACACTTGGCAGAATGCGCCCGGATTGCTGAAGATATGGGTTATGACGAAATTAATTTGAATGTGGGTTGTCCCAGTAGCCGGGTACAGGATGGTAATTTTGGAGCCTGTTTAATGATGCAACCGGGGAAAGTAGCAAAATGTGTAGAGGCAATGATTAAGGCTACCAGCTTACCCGTCACAGTCAAACATCGCATCGGCGTAGATGAGTGCGATCGCTACGAAGATATGGTAAATTTTGTGAATATCGTTGCTCAATCTGGATGTCAAAGTTTTACGGTTCATGCCCGTAAGGCTTGGTTGCAGGGGTTGAGTCCCAAGGAAAATCGCCATATTCCCCCCTTACGCTACGGGGATGTTCATCGTCTCAAGCAAGACTTTCCCCACTTGTTTATTGAAATTAACGGCGGCTTCACCAGTTTGGAGCAGGTACAACAGCAATTACAATTTGTTGATGGGGTGATGATTGGACGGGCTGCCTATGATAACCCCTATTTATTTGCTAATAGCGATCGCATAATTTATGGTGAAGATATCATACCTCCAACTAGACATCAGGTTGTGGAAGCCATGTATCCCTACATTGATTATTGGACATCCCAAGGTTTGAAGTTAAATAAAATTACCCGACATATGTTACAACTATTCGCCGGACAACCAGGTACTAAGGCCTGGAAACGCCTGTTGACGGAAAATTCTTGTCGAGTTGGTGCTACTTCAGAAGTTGTTCGTGCTGCTTTGGGAAGAGTGAATTGACACTCCCCATGTCTGGTGTGAATTAAAAACGTCCCTTCTCCTGTAAGGGTTTTGAGACTTGCCCAAAATCACAGTTTTGCAATTATCAATGTATTTACAAGGTTTTCAGGGAACAAATCATATCATGTCCGTTTAAATAACCGTCATTGCGACCGAAGGGAAGCAATCCCAAAGACCTTGTGATTGCGTCGTTTCACTTCGTTCCACTCGCAATGACATACTATGGGTATACCCCCGGACATGATATCACACCATGCATAAAATATTGACGAAAAATATCAACAATATGGCAAATCAAACCCTAGGATTATCAGCCCAGCTTTATGATTACCTACTTTCCGCATCATTGCGGGAGCCAGAAATTCTCACTAAATTACGCCAGGAAACAGCACAGCTCCCCATGGGAAGGATGCAAATAGCACCAGAGCAAGGACAGTTTATGGCTTTGTTGGTACAATTAATGGCAGCGAAAAAAACATTAGAAGTAGGGGTATTTACTGGCTACAGTACCTTGGTTGTGGCATTAGCTTTACCCAAGGATGGTAAGGTGGTTGCCTGTGATGTCAGTGAAGAATATACTGCAATTGCCCGTCGTTATTGGCAGGAGGCGGGGGTCGATCGTAAAATTGACCTGCACATTGCTCCCGCTTTGTCAACCCTAGATGGGTTAATAGCCGCAGGGGAATGTGACAGTTTTGATTTCGCCTTTATCGATGCTGATAAGAGCAACTACGATGGGTATTACGAACGAGCATTACAGTTAGTGCGTCCTGGGGGATTAATTGCTATTGATAATGTTTTGTGGTATGGACAAGTAGCAGATCCCCAGGTACAAGATAATAGAACTGAGAAAATCCGGGCATTAAATCAGAAATTATATAGGGATGAGCGGATTGATTTAAGTTTAGTACCGATCGCAGATGGTTTAACTTTAGCAGTTAAGCGTATTCATAGCTATAGCCAGCTGCGTTAAGACATTTTTCAGTTGACAGTTGACAGTTGACAGTTGACAGTTGACAGTGCTTGAGTCGAACAAGATTGTCCTCACCGATATCTCCATTGCTATAGTTTAAACTTTTAGGCATTGCATAATTGCGGGATGATTTTGGAGTCTTTGCGTCCCAGTATTCAGCAACGCCAACTTTTATTCCTGCTGTTGTCTTTGTTTTGCCAACTCTAATTGGTGTTTTTTCTCTTGCAGACGGGCTTTTTTTTCTGCTGTGAGACTATCAAAGCATTGGGGACAAGAAATCCCCGGTTCATATTCCAGACATTGGCGTTCCTTTTCTGAGATAGGATATCCACAACCAGGACACATTTCATAACTACCAGGTTTTAACCCCTGACTGACAGCTACCCGTTCGTCAAAAACAAAACACTCCCCTTCCCATAAACTTTCTGCTGGGGGTACTGACTCTAAATATTTGAGGATACCACCCTGGAGATGGTAAACCTCTTGGAATCCCCGCGCCAACATAAAAGATGTGGCCTTCTCACAGCGAATACCTCCAGTACAAAACAGAGCCACCTTTTTGTGTTTATGGGGGTCTAAATTTTTGTCCACGTACTCCGGAAATTCACGGAAGGAATCTGTGTGGGGATTTGTCGCCCCTTGAAAGGAACCAATACTAACTTCATAATCATTGCGAGTATCAATTACAGTAACTTGGGGATCGCTAATAATACGATTCCATTCCTCGGGATTTACGTATGTTCCTACCTGCTCGCTAGGATCTATCTCTGGTAAACCCATAGTCACTATTTCTTTTTTTAAACGCACCTTCATCCGTGCAAATGGTGGTGCATTAGTATAAGATTCCTTAGATTCTAAATCCGCCAATAATGGATCGGTACGTAGGTATGATAAAACAGCATCTATTGCCTGACGCGTCCCAGCAATTGTACCATTAATTCCTTCTGGTGCTAGAAGAATAGTTCCCTTTACCCCCTGTGTTTGACAATAGGATAATAGGCTCGATTGGCGATTTTCCAGAGAAACAGTCCCACAGCGATCGCTAATATCAGCTAATTTGGTAAATTTGTAAAGTGTGGCAACAACTACGGTCATAACAATTTTAGAGTTTGGATTTTAGATTAAAGAATTGGTAACTGAGCCTGTCGAAGTTTAGATTATTAGATTTTAGATTATTAGATTTTAGATTTACCGATTGTGAAATTATCATTGGGTAATTTTTTGGGTAATCCATGGGTAACAATTATTTTTCGTTCTTGGTATAACTCAACAGGGACTAGTGAGGGAATTGTAAAAAATTAACATTAATATTTTAAAAATTTATTATAGATATTTAAAGTTTAGACTATGAAATTTAGGAAAAGCATATATATTAAGTGATAATTTTGCAAAGATAGGGTGATATTACTAGCAGACTATAAATTTTGTCATTAACTTAAAGATATAGGATTACTATTTAGTTTTTGAACAAAATTGGGTATTGTGGAGTGTATGAGAACGCAGTTCGTAACCCATTCTACATATCTTTTCACAACTCAAAATCGATTCCTATAATTATTACAAAATTTACTAAAATTTCAGTTTTACCCTTCTTAGCGATGAATCGAATGTCTCAGAAAATATCCAATTTTCACGCAGATATTTTACAGAATACTCAACTGGGTAGGATGTGTGCTTCTCAACAATTATTTTGCGATCGCTATGAAATTATTAATATTTTAGGTCGAGGGGGCTTTGGTGTCACTTTCTTAGCCAAAAATGTTAGATTACCAGGCCACCCTCTATGCGTGATAAAACAACTTTGTCCCCATATGAATAATCCCCAAAAGTTAGCGCGTGCGAGGGAAAGATTTGCCAAAGAAGCAAAAATACTTGGCCAAATTGGTAGTCATTCCCAAATTCCCATGCTCCTAGATTATTTCGAGATTAACGGGGAATTCTATTTAGTTCAAGAGCATATAAGTGGTTGTAATCTAGCCCAAGAAGTCAAAAGAACAGGGAAAAAAAATGAGGCCAGTGTTAAGCAGTTTTTGCGAGAAATACTACCAGTATTACAGTATGTACATAATAATCATGTAATTCATCGGGATATCAAGCCCCATAATTTATTACATTGTCAAGATGATGGCAGATTAGTCTTGATAGATTTTGGAGCTGTTAAGGAAGAAATAGCACAAGTTAATCATATTTATGCAAAGAACCAGGAGCAAACTAGTTTCATCGGTACCATGGGTTTTGCCGCACCAGAACAGCTATCTTTACATCCTGTATATGCCAGTGATATTTATGCAATGGGTATTACTTGCCTTTACTTGTTAACAGGAAAACCTCCTTTAGAATTTGACTACGATTCAGTCACAGGTGAACTCAGTTGGCAACAGTATATAGATCTTACCCCCCACTTTGCTCACATTCTAAATAAAATGCTCAAAATTTCTGTGGAAGAACGTTTTCAGTCAGCACAGGAGGTGTTAGATGCTTTAGGGATAGAATCTTACTTACCCACTTTGGCAAATTGTTTAAGCACTCAAAGATTAGGTACTGTGCATAACTATAGTCAAGAACATGATAACCAGCAATATTTATCACCAGTATCCCGTCATGCCCAAGCTATTCGCAAATGGCGAACTAAGCTAAAGGCAAAAATTTGTTAGAATGGTTGTTGATTTATAATATATTTTCTCAATTAATTAGTAATTTCCTATAATACAGTAAAAATTACCGTATTTTCTCGATGGTGTAATAAGATAATATGTTGGTAAATTAAATCAGATCTCATTTTTGTGTGTGTGTTGGGGGTGTGTTCCACCCCTCTTTTTTTCGCCTCCCTACCCCTCTATATGTCACAATTATTTTTGAGATTGGTATGCTCTTTGAATTTAACTAAGGTCTGCTGAATAACTGTAAAACATGGATTTACAGCATATTTTATCTTTGTGAGGTACATTTGGACGGGCAGGGATGCCCATCCCACAAGAGTTTTATGATATGAGGCTGTACCTCATTTATCTGCAAACTGCTGTATCAATACTTTTAGGCTGTTTTTTGGGTAAGCACGTGCAAGGCAATTACGATTTTAGGTGTAAAATTCTTGCATCTGGAGTTTTTTCTAAAAATAAAGAATAGAAAAAAAGAGACAACAAACTGTCCCCACCTCCCCTGTCCCTACCAAAAAACTTTTTGTTGCAAGCCCTAACTAGTTTTTTCTCATGACCTTACATTTGTTGTAATTTATACATATGATTGAATAAAGACCAGCAATAATCTTCAGGAAGTCCACAAGTAACTGCACCCCGTAAAACAAGATTAAAATACCAGTCATTCGGTGCTACTTCTGTGGATAATTTATTCACTACCACATAGGTGCGAACCTGCTTATATGCTTTACCTTGACAGTGAATATCCACATATTCGTGACGATACCCACCCCTAGGTACATCTTCCCGTTTATCAATGGCCTTGCTGAATCGCCAAGGAAGTTGATACAGTACACCATGAACTACCCGAGTCGAATCAGGTACTACGTCAAGTACACCACACTTTCTGTGAAGAGAGTAACGGTAAAAGCCTAGTCTATAACCTGATAATTGTGCTGCACCAACAACATAAGGATAAGTGCTTTCACCTAGAGAACGTTTCAAATCTACAGGGCACATACAACTACCATAGGCAAAATAATAAAAATCTTGTTCTTGCTGCTGCATTTGTTTCTGTTTCAAATCTAACGTAAATCACAGGGGTAGGAAGTAACCAACCAAACTGTAGTTAATGAAGATTATCACAGTTGATAGTTGATAGTTGACGGTTGACAGTTGGTAGTTAAACCTCTTTCAATCCTTCACTCTCTCACCCCCACACTTCCCACACTTCAATTCCCACACTCCCCACACTCCCCTTGCCCCCGTTCGGACTTCGGCGTGAGCTCAGACGTTCGGCGAAGCTCAGTCGAGCCGTCGAACGCTGAGCTCACGGCCGAAGCCTGCCTCTTCGGTGACAGCTGTTGAGTCGAACAACACTTTCCTAACCTATATGTCCATTGCTATATTTAACCGTACGTTCGCTTAAATAAATTGACATGAAACAATAAAAAATTCTGACTTGAGCCATGGGAGCAATCCAAAATCCAAAATCCAAAATCCAAAATAAATTGACTTGTGCCATGGGAGCAATCTAAAATCCAAAATCCAAAATCCAAAATTGATTGACTTGAGCCATGGGAGCAATCTAAAATCCAAAATCCAAAATCCAAAATAAATTGACTTGTGCCATAGGTCAAACTAAAGTATTAAAGATTGCTAACAAAAAGATACAATTCTAACCAAAAGATAGAGACTGGTTGCCTAATGTTTACGCTATCCTAGTAATATCAGTGTTGAACTTGAAGAGGAAACTATTATCGCTAGCAAACAACTAATCAATCATCGCATCAAGTCTTCCCAAGTCCTGCTAATTGACCATGAGAATAATAATCGTGGGGTGACTGATACCCGTGAGGCTTTAAAACTGGCTGAAGAGGTAGGTTTAGACTTGGTGGTAGTCTCAGAAAACAAAGAGACACCTGTGGCTAAAATATTGGACTATGGTAAACATCTGTATCAACAGAAAAAACGCCAGCGCCAATCCTCTAAACCCACAATGAAGGAAGTTAAACTTCGTCCTAACGTTGGTGATTCTGATTATGGTGTACGCATCAATAGAGCTGTAGAGTGGCTAGATAAGGGCGATTCGGTCAAGTTTCAAGTACGTTTGCGCGGTAGAGAACATCAACACCGCGATAGAGCCACTGAGTTATTGGAAAGAGTGATTACAGACTTGAGTAAAGTTGGTAAAGTCCAGTCTTTTGACAAAAGAACCCTAATTCTTCAAGTGGTTCCTGCATAAGTGGAGTTAATGGGGATTTCTTGAGAAATCCTCATATGCAATTAAAAATTCAAAATTTCCAATTCAACAGCAATTAAGGGACTCATGGCTACCAAGGTAGTTTGTTACCCTCCCAAGAGAAAAATTCCCCACTATCAATATCTCGCAAATTTTCCATCACATCCATTAGCTGGTTCACAGTGCGCTCTACAGAAAATAATTTTTCCGCTGGAACATTTTTTTGGAAGGGGAAGGAAATGCGGGTGTCGGTGGTACCTGGATGTAGTGTTACTACTATGGTTTTGGGAGCTCTTCTTTTATACTCAATGGCTGTGGTTTTCATGAACATATTCAGGGCAGCTTTGGAAGCACGATAACCATACCAGCCACCAAGTCTATTATCCCCTATACTACCAACTTTAGCAGAAATACAGGCAAAAATACTAGATTCTGAATGCTTGAATAGGGGTAAGAGATGTTTGGCGAGTAATACCGCAGCAATACTATTAGTTTGGAAATATTTGAGTAAATTTTCTGAATTAATTTGTCTTAAGCTTTTCTCTGGTTGTAAACTGGAGTCATGAAGTATTCCCACACAGTTAACAACTAGGTGGAGTTTTTTAATATCTGCACTTATGTTTTGGGTGCATAGTTCTATTTCTGATTCATCGGTAACATCCATCACCAGACAAGTTAGTTTGTCTGGATATGTGTTGGCGAGTGCAATTAACCCAGTCGCAGTTTCTGGTTGACGGTAGGTAGCGTAAATTTTGTCAATTCTCCCATCCTGGAGTAATTTTTTCACAAAGCCTAGACCTATGCCTTGACTTGCACCGATAATTAAAGCGTTAGCTGGATTAGTTGGATTGAGAAAGGACATTCGTTAGTTTTAATTTATATAGAGTCAAGAAATATATAGGATTACTATTTGATTTTTGTAAATTACGCCAGGTTACTATACATTATCAACACTCATGTGAATTATCTCATTTTTTGATTCGCGATCGCAACAAAAACGCAAATTCACTTACAGATTCAGAACATCAATAGAAATTTTAATAAATTCAAATATAGCACTACGCCATTAATTTAGGATATTGTTGGGTCTTGATTGGATTTAATACCCACATAGTTTAGGCAATTAAATCAACCATCAACAGTAACTTCGGGGAGCTTTTGAGACATTGTTGATGAAGAAGATAAATATTTGTATATCATTTCCAATACTTTACTAACAACGATAGGTTTATTAATAAAATGATTTGCTCCCATTATTCTCGTCCTAACTTTATCCACTAAACCTTCATTAGCAGAAAGAATAATCACAGGCTTCTTTTTGAATACGGATGTACGTCGTAAATAAGTGCATATTTCATAACCACTCACAACTGGCATGACTAAATCTAAGAAAATTAAATCTGGTTTGTGTTCCATTAATATTGATAAGGCTTTTGATGAATCTGTAATACTAATACAATTCAAACCACGAGAAACTATAATTCTCTCCATCATTTGACATATTTGAGGACTATCATCTATACAAGCTATTAGTGGTTTATTTGTGTTTTTATTTGTGGTAATTAGAGATTTTTTGATCGGCTGATTTATTTTCGGTTTTAAATCAGGTACTTCTATTAATGTGACAGCTCCTTTGAGAATATAGGGCAGCAGTGAACGAGAAATAGAAAGTTCACTTTTTTTCATTTTTACAGCTAAATCCCGCAAAGTATTTTTGCCATTCATTAAGTTAACAAAATTTGCATAGTTATTAGGATTTACCATTTTTACCAGCATTTCTGCATGGCTAATTGATGGTGCATAATTAGGAGAAAAGTTTGATAATCCTGCATCTATCCAAGCTTTTCGGTATTTAATAATTTCTTTTAAACATAAATCTACACTAATATAACTTATGGTCATATCAAAGACTTTATTGGGAAAAGGCTTTTTTGTCACAGAGACAAATATAGATTTATACGATATATCAAATAATACTTCTAAGATTGTTTTAATAATAATTTGTTTAATGTTATTCTGTTGATTTTGATGTTGATTAAATAATCTTACCAAAAGAATATAATCCCAATATTCTAATTCTGTTTCTTCATAACTCAAAGAAAGTTCTGATATATTTATACTGGGTAAATAGCAAGTCATTTGTCTGCGAAAACGCCGATATGGATGTATTCCCCCTGATATCCAGATTATACGTCCCAAACGAAAGTATAGATTCCATGTTTGATTTTGTTGATTTTGAATATTCAGTTCACCTGTATATTGTATTTGAGAAAGTTTTTGCAACCCATTTATTAAAAATTTTAACCCTATTTGTTGTTGACCCATGATGCTTTATTTTGACAGAGTAAGAGTTGATACTACAAATGTAAATGTAATGGGGTAGAGGAGTGGAAATAAATCAGAAAATTCTCAAATGCCACAACTAATTTACAGCAAGTATTTGACTTTTAATTTGTGATTTTTAATTTTTGACTTGCGCTACATAACCTCACTAAGTCATACTCAGATGTACTTCCAAAATTAAGAAAGAATAGAGAGTATCTCAATTTTTGAAAAACATCCAAACCCAACGAAGGGTAGAGCTATACAAACAAAACTTGCCTACCCAGGCTAGAAATTAGAAATTTTTAACCACTTGGGTGGGCTTTGTCCGTTGTGTAGTGTTTTATGTGATACAGTAATTATATTATCTATAGCAATAAAAAATGTCCGTAAAAATAGGGATTTTGACCTATAATCACCTAATTACTTACCAATACAAAACTTACTAAATATCCGATCAAGTATAGATTCTGTTACTTCCTCACCCGTAATTTCCCCTAGGGCGTGAATCGCACCCCGTAAATCAATTGTCCAGAAATCTAAGGGTAACTGTTGCTTAATTGTGGTTTGCACCTGCTGTAAAGATGTTTTCGCTTTTAGTAGTGCGGCTTGTTGTCTTTGGTTAATGGCTAAATCCATGTCTGCGGCTCCAACTTTACCCTCTGTGATAGTTTGTAAAATTGCCGTTTCTAAGTCATCAATACCCTGATTTTGTGCTGCTGCGGTAAAAATGTGGGATTTTAGATGTTTAATTGCAGATTGCAGAGTATTTATTTGCATTTCATCTACAAGGTCAATTTTATTAATTACTAGAATTAACGGACGATGGTTGACCTGGGCGTAAATTTCCTCATCTGTCCCTGTCCATCCTTGGGAAGCATCAATGGTAAATAAGACCAAATCAGCAGCATTCGCAGCATGGCGCGATCGCTCGACCCCAATCTTTTCCACCTGGTCTTCTGTGTCCCGAATCCCGGCAGTATCCAGTACCTGAACAGGAATTCCACCCACAACTAACTGGGATTCCACCACATCTCTGGTAGTTCCAGGCAAATCGGTGACAATGGCTCTATCACTACGGCTCCAAGCATTTAACAAACTAGATTTACCCACATTGGGCCGCCCCACAATTGCTACCTTTAATCCCGTGCGTAGCAACTCACCTCGATGGGCGGTTGCCAAAAGTTGAGTAATTTCTGTGGCAACTGACTCTATTTGTGATATTGTTCTTTTATCATCCAGCGGAGATAAGTCTTCTTCAAAATCAATTCTCGCTTCAACCTCTGCCAAAATATCTAAACAATTGGCTCGTAACTGACGGATAGGATGGGCTAATTTACCTTGCAAACCAGCCAAGGCGAATTGTGCTGCTTGGGGAGATTTTGCCCCCACTAAATCACTAATACTTTCGGCTTGAGTTAAATCCAATCTGCCATTGAGAAAGGCGCGGAGGGTGAATTCTCCTGGTTGTGCCAACCTTGCTCCATGCTCCAAACAGAGTTGCAGAACCTGCTGCACTGCCATAATTCCCCCGTGGCAATGGAATTCCACCACATCCTCCCTGGTATAAGAGCGGGGTGCTTGCATAATCAGCAACAACACCTCGTCTATTAATTGCTGGGTTTCGGGATGGCGGATATGACCGTAAAGAATGCGGTGAGACTCCCACACTTGCTTTCCAGGGGCAGAGAATAGGGTTTTAGCAATTTGCATCGCTAACTTACCAGATACCCGCACAATACCTACACTACCCTGTTGGGGGACAATTGCAGTGGCAATCGCGGCGATGGTTCCTGTAGTAGCAAAGATTTCTGACATGGGAATTTTGGATTTTAGATTTTAGATTTTGGATTTTAGATTGTAATTAAGATTTGACATGGATTGTATAGCACTACGAAATTAGAGCGCGGACATTTTTAAATTCAGCAAACCCTTTGATAGTCTACTGTTCCCTGTTCCCTATTCCCTATTCCCTAGCGCGTAGCCCTATATTTAGTCAATGATGTACAGATTTTGCACTCTTAAGTTAGCAACAATGCAAATGATATTACTATTTAACTAGGCTCACGAAAGTATTTTTGCCTAGCAGCCGGTGTTATCTGCTGTTTTCCCGAAGATATCCGCACAAAGGAGGTTTGCATGGAGGAGAACATCAAAATCAATTGTCAGGAAGCCTGTGTTAACGGCTGCGTTTTGGGAGATAAATGTCCGAACCTTGAATACAGGGAAGCTGCATCCCAGTTTATTCGAGATACTTCTTTGGACAAAATGTTAGAAATGGCCGAAGCTGCTAGACTCAAAAAAATGACGGAACCACCAAAATGGGTGTTTCCAGAAGATTATTAAGCTCGCACCAATGTTTTGATATTTTCCCAGCCAAGAATCACACAGGTTATAGAGGTTATCTACGACGGCTAATAATTCGCTGTCGTAGATAATTATTTACTCAAATTTTCCCAGAATTTGAAATTCAACAATAGTCTCCACATATCAATCTGGAGACTTTATATCAATAACAAATTTAACGGTCATATTTTCAACAATAGTTTTACAGCACATTGCAGGTAAATGAGGTACATTTTCTTCTGCCCCCTGCCCCGGAGCCTTCTGCCCCTGCCTCAAAGCGATATGAACCTCACTCAGATGAAAACGGCTGTATCTGGTTAGAGGTAACACAATGAGGGGTATTGACCCCCTACCACAGAACTCACTCTTTGATTATAATCATGTCCCACAAAAGAACACACGATCAGCGCCAGTTTTTGCACCGTATTACCTGGCGCTTTTTCTTTTAACAAAACTACTGATATCAATTTACAATGAGGTTGCATAGAATCTATCAAGGCTACAAGTAAGACTCTGGCTATCGTTATAAAATTTACGTGCCCTGATGAATAATATGCATCTTCAATGTAAAACGATAT
>JASJCX010000065.1 GCA_030065255.1 Calothrix sp. MO_167.B42
CTAGTACTCCGCCAAGGGAACTATGCCAGGTTAATAATGAGAATAAAAAGTTCTTTTCTCCCCACACTTCCCACACTTCCCACACTCCCCCATCTCCCCCTACCCAGCAAAATTGCTTTGGTGGAGTACTAGGGTTAATCCGGAAAATATTTTAATTCTCCCTTGCAGGAGTACTCTGAAGAAGTTGCTATTTTCCTTGAACTAGATATTTTGTTATAAGTTCTTAATATATTTGATTAAGTTCTGTATATCTCGCAATAAATTTTATCTCTGTAAAGATGCGCTTAATGATTGACTAGGAGTATAAAGTGGAAGTCCGAACTATTGTCTATTTATTGCTCCCGGTTCGCCCATGGGGAATACAAGACGCAATAAAATTGGAGAATTTAATCAGGTTTGAAGATATTTGGCGATGATGGGTGTTTTACATGAATACTACTTGTTGATTTAATAGTCTTTGCGCTCCTCATCACCGTATTAAGCTCATGTTTACAGAGAAATGGTATCTTGATATGTCAAATATTACAAAGTGAGTAGAACGCGAGCCAAAAAAACTGGTATAAGTAATTTGGGTAATTAATATAAACACTATATAAAAATTACTCAGCAATCGCAAATGACAATCCCACATTGTGAGCATCCTAACCAAGGCTATAAGTTGTTCTACTTGTTTTGTCGTTGTTTTTTGATGTTTGTTTAACTTTCATTCGCTAAGTCTCATATCTTACATTTAAATCTAAAATTTTGTGGGAGGGGATGGGTTTTGTTGGTTGAATAACAATTCTAGGGTATGGAGGGTAGTGCATGTACCAGATTATTTTTTGTGTTGAGATATCTAATAGTTCCTATTTATTTCATCATATATATTCCATATACTCGATGGCTAGCACAGGTTAGCAGAAGTGAACTAACCATTTATACTAAAATTTCAAAGCTAGATAGCAAGATTCTTTGACTTCTGCCATGCTTTACTAGTCTTATGTGATAATCGCTTTTAGCATTATTTATGGTGGATAATAAGCAGGTGTTATATAAAGAGTACTCTCTGCTGAATTCTGTAATCATCAGAATTAATGCGATATAGTAATCCAATTATATTAATGGGATAATACTGGTTATTTAGAACCAGTTCATCAAGTTAAATTTCATTAATTTTGAGATTCATACTGAGGCGATAAAAATCTGGTTTTGCATACAATGGAAGTACAGATATTGTCCAGCTTAAAAGTTGAAAATCATCGAATTTATTCTGCGGATGTGTTTTTGTCATTTCAAAAAATAATTCCTCAATCTTCTGAGTCAATTTTTCTGCTTGAAGCTAAACATATATCCTATACTGTCTCCATAAAGTTAAGGTGAGTATTGGGGTGATTCAAATATCATCAGAGTTTCCAGCTCTGATATACTCAACAATCTTGTTGTACTTCGATTATGAGTAAACGACAATTGAATCGTGACAATACAGGAGAGCAAAATAAAATATTGGGGTCGTAGTAAATAATTTCTCTTGTGTCTGGGCGGAAATAAACCAGTTATGGGAACTTGGTTTGATTTGCAGTCAAAGATATGTAGGGTGTGCGAACAGCAGCGTAACCCACTAAACTTTTGAGAATGGTGGGTTATAAACTCCGTTTTCACGTACCCTGAATACCTAAAGCTTATTCAAAAATCAAATAATAATCCTAATTTTTATAAAAACCCAACACTAGAAAACAGAATGATTTTAACAATTCTTTTAACTTTTACCATGCTGTACTAGGTAATAATTAGACTCATAAGTGGATGAATTAAATATCAAAATTCCAGTCAAGCTAATAAATGTTCCTGTATATTTTAGCTAAATAGTATGATATTTATTGCAATAGTTTGACTAATTATAGCCTGTTAAATAAGTGCATATATTTAGTTGATGAAAAACGAAGTTCAACATACGCTTTACCCCTAATTACAGAAATGTACTTGAAAGCTGAATTTGTTTAATTACTGATTTTCACAAGCATATTTTTCTGTAAAGATACTGCCCCATAATGGATAGAGAGGATGTGAAATCATGAATGTCTTATTGTTTCTGTACCGAAAAAAAATATACCCATCAACTAAATTATTGTTGAGAAAGTTAGTAAAACTCAGGAGTAGGCATTGGTTTATTATTGATATATTGACATTTTTACTCACACCATTACTAGGGTTACTTCTACGTCATGATGGTCATTTTACCTTCGATACATATAAATATGAAATTGTCTATGCAACGATACTATTTTTAACAGTTAAAATGACTGTACTGTGGTGTTGTGGCTTCTATCGCCGTTACTGGCGTTATGCAAATATTGAAGAAATCACATATATAGGGATGTTGATGGTGGCTGCTGCGATCATTCAAACCTTCTTATTTGATGTAATCTCTTACACACCAAATTCCGTCATACATAAATTACCCAAATCCCTACCTTTAATTGATGCCCTGCTTTCCTTTGTAGCCATCGCAGTATTGCGTTTTAGTGTCAGAGCAGTAGACAGAGTCTGTCAGAAACACACAGAATGTCAATCCAGGGAGCGGGTATTGGTAGTGGGTGCTGGTAGTGCAGGGGTTGCCCTCGTAGAAGAAATGCAAAGGAGTCCCCAACTAGGTTTTTACCCAGTTGCTTTCATTGACGACGATCCCCACAAATTAAACCTGCGAATTCGTGGCATCAGCGTGGTTGGCAATCGCTTCCAAATCCCAGAGATTTGCAAATCTTTGCAAATCCATCAAGCAGTCATTGCCATGCCAACGGTATCAGGACGAGTCATCCGAGAAATCCTCGATATTTGTCAAGTCAATGGTATAAAAACCAGCACCCTACCAGGAATACATGAAATTCTCAACGGTAGAGTTCGTCTAGATAGTATTCGTAATGTCAAAATTGAGGATTTATTAAGACGGGAACCCGTAGAGACTGACATAGAAAAAGTATTTGAATTTCTCCAAGGTAAAAAAGTATTAATTACCGGTGCTGGTGGATCAATCGGTAGCGAACTTTGCCGTCAAATTTGCCAGTGCCAACCGGCCCAAATGATGTTATTGGGACATGGAGAGAATTCTGTGTTCAACATCCAACAAGAATTAAATCAGGTTGTATTGTTACTACAGCAAAGGAATGGGGGCCAAGGATGCAGCCCCAACCTAGTTACTTTTATTGCTGATATTCGTTGTCGGGAACGGTTACATAATGCATTCGAGCAATTCCAACCAGATGTAATTTTCCACGCCGCCGCACATAAACATGTCCCTTTAATGGAGTTAAATTGCCCAGAAGCGATTACCAATAATGTGGTTGGCACCAAAAATTTAGTGGAATTAGCACAGGAATATAACGTCAAGCATTTCGTGATGATTTCCACAGACAAAGCAGTGAATCCCACAAATGTTATGGGTGCAAGTAAGAGAATTGCGGAAATGTTAGTTTTGCAAGCCGCCAGAGAAAGTGGTAACTCCTATGTAGCCGTGCGTTTTGGCAACGTTTTGGGTAGTCGTGGTAGCGTAGTTCCCACCTTCAAAAAACAAATTGCTGCTGGTGGTCCAGTCACAGTCACCCATCCCGATATCCGTCGTTATTTCATGACTATCCCCGAAGCAGTGCAATTGGTTTTGCAAGCAGCAGTATTAGGACGGGGTGGTGAAGTTTTAATGTTGAATATGGGCAAACCAGTGAAAATTGTTGATTTGGCAGAAGAATTGATTCGTCTGTCGGGATATGAAGTTAACAAAGATATTGAGATTGCTTTTACAGGACTGCGCCCAGGGGAAAAACTATTTGAGGAATTGTTTATAGAAGGAGAAAAATACGAACCAACTGAACATGAAAAACTACTTGTGGTCAAAAATGCGAGTGGGATCATTGCCGAAAATTTGAGTGCGATTGTAGATAATTTGTGTCAAGCGGCCGTGAGGAATGATGTCAATTCTATTCGATTTTTACTGGAGCAAATAGTGCCGGGATATCAACCACAATACTTACAAAATAGCTTGCCTGGTTCTGCACCGAAAAATCCCACTGCTAGTCCGCCCCATAATGTGGTCAATGTTTTAGGGGCATTAGAACCTAAAAGTGTGTAGGGCAACGGATTGGGTAACGGATTGGGTAACGGATTTGGCAACGGATTGGGTAACGGATTTGGCAACGGATTGGGTAACGGATTAACGGATTATTTGTTTGACAAAACTCACAAGAAATAAGGGGTTATCTGTTTTTCAAAGCCCACAACCCAAAATCTAAAATCTAAAATCCAAAATCTAAAATCCAAAATCTAAAATCCAAAATCTAAAATCCAAAATCTAAAATCCAAAATCTAAAATTGAAATGCAACAGGCTAAACCACTAACATTACGTCGTAACTTCTCCTGGACATTCTTTGGCAATATTATTTATGCAGGTTGTCAGTGGGGAATGCTTGTGGTGCTGGCAAAGCTGGGCAGCCCGGAAATGGTAGGGAAGTTTACTTTGGGCTTGGCTATTACCGCACCTGTAATTATGTTTACTAATTTACAGTTGAGAACAGTCCAAGCAACAGACGCGAAACAGCAGTATTTATTTAGTGATTATTTGGGATTGAGATTATTAGGTACAAGTGTAGCTTTAGTAGTAATTGTTGCCATTACTCTCATGTCTGGATATGCCTGGGAAACATCTTTAATTATTTTGCTAGTGGGGTTAGCTAAGGCATTCGAGTCCATTAGTGATGTATTTTACGGACTGATTCAGCAGCACGAACGGATGGATCGCATGGCCATATCCCTGATGATTAAAGGACCTCTGTCCTTGCTATTACTAGCTGTGGGGGTTTACATCTCAGGTAATTTGGTTTGGGGTGTATTGGGTTTAGTCTTTGCCTGGGCTGCGGTTTTACTGGGGTACGATGTTCGTAGCGGCATATACATCCTCAGCAACGATAATTCTAATTCTCAAACCATAAAATTACAGCCCCGTTGGCACCTGCAAACCCTACGCAAATTGGTATGGTTGGCTTTACCCATGGGTTTTGTGATGATGTTGATTTCTCTGAATACTGATATTCCTCGATACATCATTGCCGGTTATTTAGGGGAGCGAGAACTGGGAATTTTTGCTGCGATCGCTTACTTGATGGTGGCAGGAAATATGATAGTCAATGCCTTGGGCCAATCAGCTAGTCCCCGACTGGCAAAATACTATGCGGCGGGCAATGGGGGAGCATTCCGCGTTCTACTGACCAAATTGGTGGGAATTGGTGCCGTTCTGGGGGGAATAGCTATCTTCCTGGCTATGGTGGCAGGCCGGCAAATTCTCACCCTGGTTTATCGACCTGAATATGCCCAACAAGTAAATTTATTTGTTTGGTTGATGGTGGCAGCGGGTATCGGTTATGTGGCTTCTTTCCTCGGTTATGGCATGACCTCTGCTAGGTACTTCCGCGTACAAATGCCTTTGTTTACTGCGGTTACTGGCACATCAGCAATGGTTTGTTTGTGGTTAATTCCCACCACGGGATTACAAGGGGCGGCAGTCGCCCTGATTTTAGCAGCAATTGTCCAATTAGGTTTTAGTTTGGGGGTAATATTCCATGCCCTACGCAAAATTAATTCAGCAAATTTACTGGCACAATAACAGAATTAAGTGGAAATTGTTACTGGCTTTTATGGCGATCGCCATTGTCTTTGGTGGTCATGTTTTATCTATGAAAAATCCTATATCCCCTGGTAAAAGCCTAGTTAAGTTATATCCCACTCCCCGTTCCGCCACAACTAGCAGTAACTATACTGTGGTGGTGAACGGTAAACCCGTGTTTGTGCAAAAATATAATTCACTCAGCTATGCCCAATTTGCCTTTGCTGGTCGGGCTAATATTGAAATTCAAGTTAAAGAAAAAGTTAAAAAATATACTCTCAGTCCTAAGAGTTATAAACTCAAATCCCAGCACCAGGGAAACAAAATTTCTCTCTCCCTGGCAGTTCCCAGGAAGCTGATTTTGCATCAAGTCAATTCCTTAGATGAACAATTGTTTATTTTTGCTGAACCTTTGGAGGAAAAAGCCCCTCAATTGAGCGATAATAAAGTTATAAGCATCACCCAATACCAGGTTGATAATACGGGTGAACAAGATGCAACTACCAAGATTCAAACAGCCATAGACCAAGTTGCTGCCCGTAGTGGTATTCTTTATTTCCCACCAGGGATATATAAAATTGCACAATTAAATCTCAAGAGTAATCTTACCCTCTATTTAGCACCAGGGGCTGTACTAGAAGCAACAACAGAGGTATATCCTTCCTATGGTAAAGGGTTAATTCAAATTGAAAACGCCAAAAATGTCAAGATTATGGGCCGTGGCACCATCAATGGTAATGGCTCTTATTGGCGTTCCCGGGGGGGATGGTACAGTTTAATTTTGCTCAAGAATACCCGGAATATTCGCTTGCAAGATATCCTCATTCAAGACCCAGCAGTGGCTAACGTTTGGATCTCCTATGCCGATGGTGTACGCATTGATAATGTGAAAATTTTAGCCAATCCCGAACCAGAATTTCTCAATACCGATGGCTTTGATTTCTGGTCTGCTCGGAATATTACCATTAACAATGTGCTGTACAAAGGTACAGATGACGCGACTTCCCACGGCGGGGACATGAAGGGAAAAATCCAGAATAATGAAAATATTAATGTCACAAATGCTATTTTTTACGGAGGTAATGGATTCAAAATTGGCAGCACCACCAAACAGAAACTCATAAGTAATATTACATATGAAAATATTGATGTGGTGTATGCCAACGAACTGTCTGGTTTTTGGCCAATGACAGGAGCCAATTTTGAGAATATCTACTTTAAAAACATTCGGGTAGAAGATATCCTAGATGTCCAACAAACAGATAAGTCAGCAGGTTTGTTTCAATGGCGGATTCAAGCGGCTAAGTGGGAGCCCGAATCATCACCCGAAAAGTTGGGTTACATCAAAAACGTCTATGTGCAGAATCTAAAAGTTGACGATCGCGGCGGTGCTAAATCAATTTTTCAAGGCTACGATAACCGCCGGGATATTAGTAATATTACCTTTGATAACTTGCACATTCAAGGGAAAAAAGCATTAAACCCCCAGGATGCTTATTTCGATATTCAAAATCCCTATGTGGATCTGAAATTTACCAGTAGTAATCCCACAATTGTCAATATCAAAGCAACAAAACTCTATGGATCTGCATCGGGGAATGTAGGAAAATTTCAAATCACCCGTACTGGCAAGGTAAATAAGCCATTAACGGTGAAATATCGCATCCGGGGGACTGCTGACAATGGCAAAGATTACCAAACCATTCCTAACACTGTGGAAATTAAGGGTGGTCAACATTCTGCCGTAATTACCATTCGACCAAAACGGGATTCCCAACGTCAAAGGCTCAAGACTGTGTTGCTTTCCCTAGAAAACCAGCCCCATAGCACCAATTATATGCTTGGCCCGGATTTTCAAGGGGTGGTGAATATTCGTGATTAACTAATATGAGGTAGTGAAATGAGTACTTCTACCATAGATAAAGAAAATTTACATCAAAACTTAGTTGTACAGCGTCCCATCCGCATTCTTCATGTAGTGGGGGGAATGGTGAGGGGTGGCATTGAAACCTGGTTAATGCACATTCTACGACACATTGATCGCGATCGCTTCTGCATGGATTTTTTAGTCCATACCCCAGAGCCTTGTGCCTATGATGGGGAAATCCGTAGTCTTGGGAGTCGCATTATTCCCTGTCCCCTAGAAAAGTGGCGGCCATGGGTTTATGGGGCTAACTTGAAAAAAATACTCCAGGAATACGGTCCCTATGATATTGTTCACAGCCATGTCCATCACTTCAGTGGTTATATCCTGGGTTTAGCCAAGGAAGCAGGGGTACCCCTATGTATTGCCCATAGTCATAATGATACTTCCTCCCAAGAAGCAAAGGCTCCATTGTATCGCCGCTTGTATTGCCAATTAAGCGAATCCTGGATTAACCGACACGCCACCCTTGGTTTGGCATGCAGTCGCCAAGCCGCAGGGGATTTATTCGGCTCTGACTGGGAAACAGACTCGCGCTGGCAATTACTTTACTATGGTATCGATTTGCAACCCTTCCAGGATTTTGTTGATCCCGTGGCTGTCCGTGCAGAATTTGGTATCCCCGCAGATGCATTTGCGATCGGTCATGTAGGCAGATTTGAACCCCAAAAGAATCATCAATTTCTGATCAAAATTGCCGCCGAAATCGCCAAACGAGAGCCGAAAATGCGGTTGTTGTTGTTGGGAGAAGGGTACCTGCAACCAGAAATTGCTCAACAAGTGGCTCACATGGGTTTAGGGGATAAGGTGATTTTTGCCGGTTCTCGACCAGATGTCCCCCGACTCATGGTGGGGGCAATGGATGTATTCTTTTTACCATCTCTGCACGAGGGCTTACCCTTAGTATTATTAGAGGCACAGGCAGCAGGATTACCATGTATTTTTTCGGATGTAATTACCAGGGAAGTTGATACCATCCCGTCTTTAGTCAATAGATTATCCCTATCCCAGTCTGAAGAACAATGGGCAGAAACTGTCATAGCTCAAAAAGACAGGGTGTCGGATAGGACAAGAAAATCTGCCTTGGCACTGATGAAACAAAGTCCTTTCAGTATTGAAACATCTATGCAGAATTTACAAAACATATACGGCAGTTAATAGTTGATAGTTGACAGTTGACAGTTGGTAGTTGGTAGTTGGTAGTTGGTAGTTGGTAGTTGATGGTATTAAGGAAACTTACTCATTACTCATTACTCATTACTCATTACTCATTACTTATTACTTATTACTTGCGTAGTTAAAGAGGCTATAAAATGAAACTTCAGAAATGGCGATATTCCCGTAGGAAATTACCCACAAAGAGATATTCCCCTGAATTGGGGCAAAAGCACCCCATATATCCAGATAGTTTGATGGTGGCGGTTTTTATCTGCATCCTAGTTATATTCTGTTTTCTCCAAACTTCAGGGGAATTTTTGCACTGGTTTGTGATCCCGGTAGCCTTATGTGGAATTGTCATCGGCATTGATGCTATTGATTGGTTTCGGGGGAAGTTGAATCTTTTCGATCCTGTGGGGATTCTTGGTTTATTAGGGTTTCATTTCTTTTTCATCGCCCCCCTGCTCCATGTCAGTTTAGACTTTTGGATGGATGAAGATATTACCCCACCCAGTGACTGGCGAATTTGGATTGGGGGAATGGCAATTCTCAATTTTTTGGGACTTTTGGTTTATCGTTTTTGCCGTAATTTGATTAATCAGCCGGTAAAAAAGAAATCAAAGCATAAATCACAGCAGACTATTTGGAAAATAGAACCGAAACGTTTTTTCCCAATTGTTTGTGTTGCTTTGATTATTTCCGCCATTTTACAACTCATGGTATACCACAAATTTGGCGGTTTGGAAAACTATATTGCAGCTGCCACTAGAGCTGCTAGGAGAGAAGGAGAAAATGAATTTCAAGGCATGGGAATAGTCTTTTTAGTTTCCGAAAGCTTTCCTATTTTATCAATGATGGCATTTACAGTCTATGCCAAAACTAGAAAAAGACTGCAAAGTAATACAGTATTGATTATAGCTTTAATTATATTTATCGGATTACAACTAATTTTTGGTGGGCTGAGGGGCAGTCGCAGTAACATAATTTGGGCATTGTTTTGGGCCGTGGGAATTATTCATTTTTGGCTGCGTCAAATTAACAAAAAACACATTGCCCTTGGGTTAGTATTTATGCTGCTATTTATGTATATTTATGGCTTTTTTAAAACCGGAGGTTTAGAGGCAATTAATACAGTATTCCAGGGACAGTCAGCCCGTGCCGCTTTACAGGAAGAATCTGGGCGTTCTTGGGAAAGTTTAGCTCTGCAAGACTTGGGACGCAGCGATGTTCAAGCATTCCTCCTCTATCGGCTAATGGACCAAAATAGTGATTACGAATATGCCTGGGGTAGAACTTATTTACCAGCATTAACTATGCTCATCCCTAGTGCAATTATGCCGGAAAAACCGGCGGAAAAAATGAAAGAAGGGACGGAAATACAATTCGGCAAAGGAACTTATCACCCCCAACTGTGGAGTTCTTCCAAAGTATATGGGCTGGCTGGGGAAACAATGCTCAATTTTGGACCCTATGCAGTGCCATTTGCCTTTATTGCCCTTGGTATTGTTGTCGGGCACGTGCGACGTTGGCTCGTGCATTGGTCAGTGGGAGATGACCGATTATTATTATTACCAATGTTAGTCAACTTTTGCTTTATAGTTCTAGTGGCTGATACGGATAATTATATATTTTTCCTCCTCAAAAATAGTGGTATGGCTATGTTAGTAATTTTCTTAAGTTGTCAAAAAACAATTGTTAATCAAGATGCTTTAAATAAGACAAGAAATCAAGCTAAAAGCTTGACATATTATCTGTAAAAAAACAATTAAAAAATATATTAATTCCGTTGACAAAAGTCATAGAAATAGAGGTAAATAAATATGGAAGGTATATTACACAAACAACAGCACCAAAGCAATTTAATTGTCGTTCTAGAACACCGTTTTCGCCAAACCCCCGATGGCAAACTATGGACACTAACCATGTTTCCCTATGAATTTTGGCAGCGTTACTTAGAAGTTTTCGATCGCGTCCGCATAGTCGCTCGGGTGTGCGACATTCAGTCAGTTCCACCCAATTGGAAGCGCGTTGATGGTGAAAAAGTTTCATTTGTCCCCATTCCCTATTACGTAGGTGTGCAACAATACTTATTACGCATGGGAGAAGTGAAACAAGCAGTCAGAAATGCTTTTACTCCCGGTGATGCGGTAATTATGCGCGTTCCTTCCCAGGTTGCGACCCATTTACAACCCGTGTTAAAGCAATACAAGTATCCTTACGGTGTGGAAGTAGTTGCCGATCCCTATGATGTGTTTGCACCTGGTTCTGTGAAACACCCCTTGCGCCCTTTATTGCGGTGGTTATTTCCCCGTCGGCTGCGGCAGGTTTGTGCAGAAGCTTGTGTAGCAGCTTATGTGACTGAAAATGCTTTACAATCTCGGTATCCCGCAGGAAGTCAGACTTTTTCTACCTTTTACTCAGACGTAGAGTTGCCTGATTCAGCTTTTGTATCCTTACCTCGCATACCTGAGCCAGACAAAGACTTTTTCCGATTGATTAGCGTTGGCACCATGGATCAACTTTATAAAGCCCCTGACGTGCTGATTGAAGCCGTGGCAAAATGTGTCCGGGAAGGGCTGAACCTGGAATTAGTCTTTGTTGGAGATGGTAAATACCGAGAGGAGTTAACAGCAAAAGCCGCCGATTTAGGTTTACAAGCAAGAGTTAGTTTCTTAGGTTGGTTACCCGCTGGGGAGGCTGTGCGTAGGGAGTTAGATAAAGCAGATGTTTTTGTCCTACCATCCCACCAAGAAGGCTTACCCAGAGCCATGATTGAAGCCATGGCAAGGGCACTGCCCTGTATTGGTTCTACAGTGGGAGGTTTCCCCGAACTACTTCCCCCAGAAGATATGGTGTCCCCTGGTGATGTTCCAGGTTTAGCCAGGAAAATTCAGCAAGTGCTGACTGATTCCCAAGGCATGGCTCGCATGTCAGCTCGCAATTTACAAAAATCTAGGAATTATCGAGAAGAAATTTTACGACTACGAAGAGTCTCTTTATACCAGAAATTAAAAGAAAAAACCGAGCAATGGTGGGAAATGTACCGTGGAACTGATGAGCCAAAAAATACAGAAATCATGTCAACTTATCTGGTAAGATAGTATGAAAAAGCTTTTATTAATCACTGCCATTCCTAATAGCCTCCGCGCCTTTCTCCTTCCCTTTGCTGAACATTTCCGAAGTAGGGGCTGGCGTGTCGATGCCATGGCAAGAGGTGTTTCCACTGACACTGAATGTATACAAGCCTTCGATCGCCTGTGGGATGTGGATATACATCGCAATCCCCTAGATCCACGCAATCTATTAATTGCCCCCTCACAAATCCGAGACATCGTAGTTCGGGAAAAATATGACATTGTTCACGTGCACATGGCCGTGGCCGCTTTTGTCACCCGCTACGCCCTCAAGGATGTGAGAAACCAGGGAAATACCAAGGTTATCTATACTGCCCACGGGTTTAATTTTTACCGAGGAGGACCACCCATACCCAACGCCATATTTTTAACCCTGGAAAAACTGGCTGGGCAATGGACTGACTATCTAGTGGTAATGAATCAGGAGGATGAAAAAGCAGCGCAACGCCATCATATCCTTCCCCCAGAGGGGATTCAGTATATGCCCGGAATTGGGTTAGATATTAGTCACTATGGTCACCATGGGGTTACGGATGGTGATATTTTGCGAGTACGGCAAGAAATGGGCCTGACAGCAGATACCCCTCTATTTTTATCCATTGCCGAATTGATTCCCCGCAAGCGTCATGAAGATATGTTAAAAGCATTTGCCAGGGTGACTAAACCCAAAGCCTGTTTGGCCTTTGCTGGAGAAGGGCCCCTAATGGCGCAGATGAAAAAATTGGCATGGCAACTAGGGATACAAGACAGGGTGCATTTTTTAGGCTTCCGACGGGATATTCCCACCTTAATTCAGGCTGCGATCGCTACTATACTGGTTTCCGAACACGAGGGACTACCTAGAAGTATCCTAGAATCCTTATCCATGGGAGTTCCTGCCATTGGTACGGATATTAGGGGTATCCGGGACTTACTGGAAGATGGTTGTGGTTTGTTAGTTAAATTAGCAGATCCACCAGATTTGGCAAAGGCAATGAACTGGGTATTAGATCATCCCCAAGAAACTCGGAGAATGGGTGAGCGCGGACAAAAAGCGATCGCTGCTTACGGCCTCCAGCATATCCTGCAATTACACGAAAGTTTATATGCAGAGGCTTTAGCAAAGGTAAACGAGCCAGTGCTTCCAGTGCTTGTCTAATTGACTTTGTTTTATGACTCACAGCAAAACAAGCATTACCTAAAAAATGGAAAATCAAGTTCTGACAGCCTGAAGTGATGGCTTTCACCCAAACTGACAGAAAAGGGTTAAAAATTGCTCAAACCCCAGTGAACACCGATTCATTAGGTGAGATGGGGGAGTGTGGGGAGTGGGGAGAAGGGGAAGTCAAAAAAAGTAAATGTTAACGGAAACATAACATTTATAGCGACAAAAAAAGGAGTATTCTACCTAATGAACAAAAACTTTTATTCTCACAATCTTGTTATCGATCGCACCCAGAAATTAACTGATATTTGGACAGAGGAAAAATGGCAAGAATTTTCCCTAAATTTTATCTCCGAGCATCCAGGGATAAGAATACAACTATTATGTAAACGCCTATTAGATATTACCCTTGCCACCATTGCTATTGTACTTTTATGGCCAGTTTTATTAGTCATTGCTTTAGCCGTCAAATTCACATCTGATGGGCCAATTTTATTTTGCCAAGAACGGTTAGGAAGACTAGGCAAACCATTTGTAATTTATAAATTCCGCACCATGGTTGATGGAGCCATTCACATTGGTGCTGGTTTAAATACATTCTCAGGAGATCCCCGAATTACCCCTATTGGTAAGTTTTTACGGGAATATCACCTGGATGAGTTACCCCAACTATTTAATATTCTCCGTGGTGATATGAGTTTAGTGGGGCCAAGGCCACTTTTAGTTTCCACTTTAGCAACCTATACCAAGGAACAAAAACGGCGTTTATTAATGCCATCTGGACTCACAGCCTGGGAAGCTGTAAATGGAGGTTTAGATAATACTTTAGATGAACGAATTCAATTAGATATTTGGTATGTAAACCACTGGAACTTTTTGTTAGATATCATAATTATTTTACGCACAATTCCCGTTGTACTTCGCAAAGAAGGAGTATATCAAAAAACATAGCAAATTGTTTTTAATTACTCACAGTGCAAGTAATAAGTAATGAGTAATGAGTAATGAGTAATGAGTAATGAGTAATGAGTAATGAGTAATGAGTGTATTTTCTTAAAGTAGGAACGAAGGAATGTTAATCCCCAATCCAAAATCTAAAATCTAAAATCTAAAATTAAATGACAATTGCAGTAATTCACCAACCACAGTATTTACCCTACCTAGGCTTCTTTCACAAGTTACAACAAGGTGACATTTATGTGGTTATGGACAGCGTTCAATTTCAACGACGGGGTATTCAACACCGGAACAAAATCAAAACCCCCCAAGGTCCACAATGGCTGACTGTACCAGTGTTACACCATTTCCGAGATGAAGAACGCATCGACCAGATGTGTATCAACTCAGACTTCCCTTGGTCCCGCAAACACTGGAATGCCTTAGTTACAAATTATTCTCGCGCTCCTTACTTTCACCAGTATGCCCCGGAATTAGAAGCAATATTAACTAAACAATGGACCCATTTGTGCGAACTGGATATGGCTTTGATTGAATGGGTGATGAGTGTTTTGGGAATCCACAAGCCAATAGTTTACTTATCTACATTGGCAGTAGAGGGAAGCAAATCTGAATTACTCATCAATGCCTGTAAAGCAGTGGGAGCCAATACCTATTTGTCAGGTTCTGGAGGCAAAAGGTATATGGATTTAGAGGCTTTTGCCACTGCTGGCATCGATATCCTCTGGCAAGAATTCACTTACCCATCCTATGAGCAGGTTTTCCCTGAATTGGGCTTTGTGCCTAATCTCTCAATTCTCGATACTATTTTCTGTTGTGGCTCCCACACCAGGAATTTCTTGGAGCGGGAGTTAGTTACACTATGAATAGGGTATTGATTATTGCACCACATGCCGATGATGAAGTATTGGGCTGTGGAGGCACAATCGCACGCTATGTAGATAATGGCGATGAAGTCCATGTCTTAGTTGTAACCCTTGGGGACCCCCAGATGTACCCCCGTGAGGTGCAAGAAAAATTACATCAAGAGTTAGATGCAGCCCATGATGTTTTAGGGGTATCTACTGTACAGTTTCTCGAATTTTTTGCCCCCAAATTAGATACTATCCCCGGATATAAATTAGCCGGTGCCATTGATGAGGTAATTCGCTCACTCCAACCCAATATTATTTACCTGCCCCATCGGGGGGATTTACATAGCGATCATCAGGCTGTGTATCAAGCAACACTAGTTGCTTCCCGTCCGATTAATGGTTGTTCTGTACGTCAGATTTTCTGCTACGAAACTCTTTCAGAAACAGAGTGGGCTGCTCCCTTTGGGGATCAAACATTTATCCCCACAGTATTTGTCAACATCACAGACTATTTAGAGCGGAAACTCAAAGCCATGGATTGCTATGAAAGTCAACTCAAACAACCACCACACCCCCGTTCCTTAGAGGCGCTTACTGCTTTAGCTAAATTACGGGGTGCTACTGCAAATTTACTGGCAGCAGAGGCTTTTATGCTAGTACGAGAAATACGTTAGTTGTCGGAAGATGCAGGGGGCAGGGGAGAAACTTGGGGGCTTTTATCCTTTTCTTTTTCAATCAAAAATAAATTATTTCTGGAGTTGATTATGACTATACAAAATACTTTTATCAAAAATTTTGGCTTTATGCTGCCTAAATTTTTGCGCGAAGACTATTCACCATATAAATGTAAGGTTTCTGTCAACGGCATCAATTATAATTTTCGCACCCGCAGAATACATTGGCAAAATAAAATTAAGACCTGGATTAATACAGGAAAAAATCCTTTTATTAAACCCGTAGAATGCAAAACTTGCTTATTCGATACCCGGATGCCAAACATATATATTGGTTCTGACGGTGTTTGTAATATGTGTATGACATATAAAAAGAATTTCAAGCAAGAAATTCTGGATAGCGAACTGGAAACATTTTTAAATACTCCCAGGGAAGAAGGTGCAACCATAGATGCAGTGGTTGGTTTTTCTGGTGGTAAGGATAGTGCAGTTTCTCTGATTACAGCACGGCAAAAATTTGGTTTAAATGTGACTGCTGTTTTGGTGCAAAATGGATTTATTCCCGAACCTGTAATTGAAAATGGTCGGAAGTTGTGTGACAAATTAGGTGTTGAATTAGTTGTATTAGATATCGACCTGGCACCTTATGTCAAAGAGATGATGGATAATAACTTTAAGAATGGGTATCCCTGTTATAAATGTGGGGATATGTTCTATAAAGAGATTCAAGATTATTGTGTTGAGCATCGCATCAATCGTATCATCATGGGACGAAATTGGTGGCATTGGATTGAACCAGAAGTACGTTCTACAAAATGGGTGACTGATGAAAAATCAGGGATGAAATTACAAATATTCTCTTTACCATTTGTGTTGCAATTAACTGAACATGATATCTATAGAATACTGGATGAATTTGGTTGGTCAACGGTGAAAATTCATGGTAATAGTACCAACTGTGTTTTACCAGGATTAGTGGAATATGAAGTGAAAAAGAGGTTGGGTTACCATCCAGAGTTGCAGTTACTTTCCCGGGAGGTTATTACTGGCTTTTTAAAGAAGGAAGAGGCCCAAGAACAGCTATCGGAAGTTAAGGATAATACAAAAACTTTGGAAAAAATGGTGAACGCAAAACTCAAGGAAATCGAGACTAGAAATAACAATATTTCGTCTTAGGTAGTTGTGGCAAATTCTTTCTGTCACAATGCAGTTAATTTAAGAGTTTTCATTCATAAAAACATATCCCAAAATTGATTGTGGTGCAGGCAGCGTTCGACGGCTCGACTGAGCTTCGCGGCTCGGGTGAGCTCGCCGAACTCCGAACGTCTGAGCTCACGCCGAAGTCTTGCGGTGATAATAATACAAGGACAGGCAGGATGCCCATGCCACAAGAAGTTATCTAAGTTCACACCTTGCACCTTTGAGAAATGGTAAGGTGGGCAATGCCCATCTTACCTCCCTGGTTTTAAATCAGATTAAAAATTAGATACACATTCTATGTTAAGCGTTCAAATAATTGATTTAAGCAACCCTCTGTGGTTAGAAATATTACAGAAATTGCGCCATGATTTTTATCATTTACCCGAGTATGTATATTTAGAATCTCAACGAACTAATACTATTCCTCAAGCAATTCTCATTTCCCAAGCAGATAAATTACTTTTTCTACCCTATCTCTTGCGTGAATGTGAGAATTTTCATGGCAAACAAGTGAATTCAGAAATTTTTGATGTAATTTCACCCTATGGCTATCCAGGAATTTTATTGAGTGATGCAGCTATTAACTCACCAGATTTTTTAGAGTTAGGGATGAGTAATTTAATATCTGCCTTTAACTCTCAAAATATATGTTCTGCTTTTTTCCGGTTACATCCGGTATTAAACGCCAACTTAGAGAAAATTTATGGTGCTGATATTTGCCAAATAACAGGGGAAACCGTTGGAATTGACTTAACACTTTCCCCAGAAGAAATATGGAAACAAACACGTTCCGATCATCGTAAAGATATTAATCGCCATAAACGTTCTGGACTTGAAGCCAGGATGGTGAATTTTCAGGAATACTTCCATGAATTCATGGATTGTTATCAACAAACTATGGAAAGAGTTGGTGCTAAAAAATTATATTTCTTTGGTGATGAATACTTTGAAAATATTGCCCAAAAATTAGGTGATTACTTACATTTAGGGATTGTAGAATTTGCAGGTGAGGTAATGTGTGCCTGTATATTTAGTGAATGCTGTGGAATAGTTCAATCTTATTTAAGTGGAACGAAGAACAAATTTTTAAAACAATCTCCTGACAAACTACTTTTCGATTATGTGAGATTTTGGGCAAAAGAGCGCGGGAATCAGGTGTTACATCTAGGGGGAGGATATGGAGGGAATAAAGATGGTGTTTATAAATTTAAAGCAGGATTTTCTCAAAAACGCTATACTTTTCTGACTTTACGCCTAATTACAGATCCAGAAAAATACAATTATTTGGTGACATCAAAAGCAGAAGCCTTAAATATTCATCCCCAAGAGATTCTGCAATCTGATTTTTTCCCCGCCTATCGCTCTTTTCTAGCAAGTAATATACAAGCACCAAAGCCAAAGCTGATATCTGCAAAATAAAAAATCCTCAAATAGGTAGAAAAAAATAATCGACATACTTATTCAGGAATAAAACTGGGTATCATTCAATGAAAGGATTTTGAAAAATAGATAATCCGTTATCCGTTATCCGTTGTCTATTTGGGATTTACCGATTAACCCCATGTCTAAAGCTAGGGGTTTGAAATACTGATAAAATCCTTTGTTTTTCTCCACGAATAAATTCGAGGGCTTGTATCTGTGTTTATTTTTTGGTCAATCTAAAATCAACAACGGATTATCTGTTTTTCAAAATTGATTGACAGCACCCTACAATAATCAAGTGCCAGTTGTGTAAGTCCTATTATTCACAGAGAGTACTTATACCAAATACCATGAAAATACAAGTACTTAATGTATCAGATGATATCTGGTTAGAAATATTGGAAAAAGTAAGACATGATATCTATCAATTACCTGATTATTTTGCCTTAGAAGCTGCCAGAAATAGGTCAAGAGTTGAAGCAATTCTGCTCAAAGATGAAGATAAAATTATGTTTGTCCCTTATTTACTGCGTAGTTGTCAGGATATAGGTATTGATGATTCCATCCCTACAGATTTTTTGGATGTAGTTTCTCCTTATGGGTATCCAGGGATTTTATTAAATGAATCAGCAATAAATACCCCAGGATTTCTTGATATAGCCATTAGTGAGTTAAGAGAAATTTTCCAAGAAAAGGGCGTGTGTTCGGCTTTTTTTCGATTACATCCAATTATCAATGATAATATCGAGCAAAAATTTACAAAACATAATATTTTGACATTCAATGGTAAAACTGTATCCATTAATTTACAGCTTTCCGATGAAGAAATATGGAAACAAACAAAACGCGATCGCAGAAAAAAAATCAATCATTGCCAACAAATGGGATTAACTGCCACCATGGTTCCACTTGACGAGTATATGGATGAATTTGTGGCAATTTATATTGAGACTATGGAACGAGTTAAGGCTGAGACAATATACTACTCGTTCCATTATAAATACTTTTTAGAAATGAAAAATATGCTCAAACACTATTTACATTTATGTATTGTAGAAATTAATCATCAACTTGCTTCTGCTGGTTTATATACAGAGTGTTGTGGCATAGTCCAAGCAATTTTTCGAGGTACAAGAACCAAGTTCATGGAACTGTCTCCCAGTTCTTTAGAAATTGACTATGTGCGCTTCTGGGCAAAGAAAAGAGGCAATCAAATTTTCCACTTAGGAGGTGGATTAGGAGGGGAGAAAAATAGTCTTTATAACTTCAAAGCCAGTTTTTCTAAACAGCGGCATAATTTTATGACCATGCGCCTGATTGTTGATGAAGAAAAGTATCTTTATCTAGTAAAATTACGGGCTAAAGAGTTAAAATTAGATCTAAGAGAAATACAAGCATCTCAATTTTTTCCAGCATATCGTTACGCTTAAAATGGCTGTTATATGAATTGAGATATTGAAAATTTTTGCCATCATCAGAGGACATCTACTGCTATCTAAATAGTAGAAATATGGAGTTTATACCAAATGAATAGCATCAGTACAGGCATTTCTAGTACGAAAAAAATGTATCTGACCGTTGAATTTGATTTATGGGCATATAAAAAAGAACTATTACCAGAAGAGAGGTTCATGATTGAAACCTATTTAGATAAAAATCTGAAAACAGTTGATGCTGGAACAGGAGGAGGAAGACTAGCATCTTATATGAAAAGCCTAGGTTTTGCAAACCTTTATGGCTTTGATTATGTACCAGAATTTATTGAAGTAGCAAAAACAAGAGATACCACAAAAAGTATATCTTTTGCAGTAGAAGATGCCACAAAATTAACTTACAACGACTGCGAATTTGAACAAGTAGTTTATATGCAACAAATAATGTGTTGTATTGAAGATGAAGTAGGGAGATTAAATGCTTTTAAAGAGGCATATCGCATTCTCAAAAAAGGCGGTACGGCAATATTCTCATTTCTGAATTTTGATGCTAGCGATCGCCAAATATTTTGTCGCCCATATTTAGCCTATCTCTCATTACTCAGAAAACTACGCAATCACAAACTTTCAATTCAATATATCCCGAGATTCAAGTTTGCAGATAAACTAAACCTTGGTTCTTTATTAGATAAACCACCTTACTTGTATTGGTATAGGTTAGAAGAAGCATATCAAATGATCAAAGCAGTCAATTTTGAAATAATTGCCCTTGGTTCTGACTTTCAAGCAATTCAAGGAAAGATGGCTACATCCCTGGAAACATTACAACAGCAACCAATTGAAGGAATGCTGTATTTCGTTTGTAAAAAATAAACCATAGCTGCTTGGCTGGAAATTAAAAATCTATCGAACAGCAGTTATAGCAATAGGCATATTGATTAGGACAATATTGTTCTACTCAAAAATTGTCAGAATAATTCGTAATTGATAATTAATAATTCATAATTAGTGCCCACGGATGAATCAAAATAATTAATAATTATGAATTAATGATTATGAATTAATCGGTCAACCGTCAACTGTCAACTGTTAACTATGAATAAACCAATTCTCCTCTCAACCCCCCACATGGGCGATGACGAATTAGAGTTCGTCAAAGAAGCATTTGATACCAACTGGATTGCTCCAGTGGGTCCCCATGTGGATGCATTTGAGCAAGAATTTTGTCAAGCCATTGGTGCTAGTCATGGTGCTGCTGTCAGTTCCGGTACAGCAGCAATCCATTTGGCTCTACGATTAGTTGGCGTAGAGCCAGGGGATGAAGTTTTTTGTTCTACCTTGACATTTATCGCCAGTGCTAGCCCCATTACTTACTTGGGTGCCAAGCCAGTGTTTATCGATAGCGATCGCATTTCCTGGAATATGAATCCCGAACTATTATGGGGAGCGTTACAACGGCGAGCCAGGACGGGTAACTTACCCAAAGCCGTCTTGGTGGTAAATTTGTACGGTCAAAGTGCAGATCTAGATCCGATTCTAGAAGCCTGCAACCATTATGGCATTCCCTTAATTGAGGATGCAGCAGAATCCCTAGGAGCTACCTACAAAGGGCGGGCTTCTGGCACCTTCGGATACATGGGAATTTACTCATTCAATGGTAATAAAATTATCACCACCTCTGGGGGAGGGATGTTAGTTTCCCGGGATGAAGAAGCGATCGCTAAAGCCCGGTTTTTAGCCACCCAAGCTCGGGATCATGCACCCCATTACCAACATTCACAAATCGGCTATAACTACCGCCTGAGTAATGTTTTGGCTGGTATTGGTAGGGGTCAATTGCGCGTATTAGATCGGCGAGTTGCAGCTAGAAGACGCAACTTTCACATTTATCAGCAGTCCTTGGGACACCTACCAGGGATAAAATTTATGCCAGAACCGAGTTTTGGTAGAGCTACCCACTGGCTCACTTGTCTGACAATCGATGGTGATGCCTTTGGTGCAGATCGAGAGCAAATTCGTCTGAGCCTTGCCCAACAACAAATTGAATCTCGTCCAGTATGGAAACCTTTACATCTCCAACCAGTGTTTGCAGATTGTGAATGTATTGGCGGTGATGTATCATCAGATTTATTTACAAAGGGTTTGTGTTTGCCTTCTGGTTCTAATCTTACAGATGAAGATTTGCAAAGAACAATCGCAGCAATCACAGCACTATACAATGAAAATAGATGCAAAAATCCTCTATTATTATGTTAGGGAAATTCAGCATTTTTAAATTAATATTTTTTGCAACATTTCTTAGCAATTAATAGGGCTATTTGATTACGCTTTATTTCATAGATAGAGCCAGAAAAATTAACCATGGATGCATAATATCTATAATTTTTAGTATCATGCTCGGGGGATATAACTAAATGGAATCACAAGAATCCTTTGTCAGCTTTGGAACATATTGGCAGATTTTACAGAGACGTTGGCTAGCAGCTTTAGCCGTGTTTACTTTTGTGTATATAGTCTCCTTATTACTTTTCTCTGCTATTAGGAAAACTGATTATGAAGCACAAGGGAAATTATTATTTCAAAGAACAAATACAGTTTCCGCACTTACTGGGGTAGGGACAGAATTAGGTAAATTAGAATCAGTAGCCCAGGATAGGAGTAATCCTTTAAATACAGAATCAGAAGTCATTCGTTCTGTGCCTGTGGTGCAAAATACTATAGAAAGACTCGCTCTGCAAGACAACAAAGGGGCAACCCTCAGATTTAAGGATTTTCTCAAACGACTAACTGTTAAAGAACTCAAAGGTAGCGATGTTCTCCAAGTTTCCTATAGAGACGAAAATCCACAAATAGCAGCAGAAGTGGTGAATACCCTGATGCAAATCTACCTAGAGCGGAATGTTAATTCCCACAGACAAGCAGCCCAATCTGCACGTAAATTTATTGAGCAACAATTACCAGCAGCCGAGTTAGTTGTTCGTAAAGCCGAAGCCAAACTCCGCCAATTTCAAGAAAAACACCAAATTACCACCCTAGAAACCGAAGCAAATCAAGGAGTAGAAATGCTCGCTAGTTTGCAAAGGCAAATTGGCGAAGTGCAAGGAAGAATTGCCAATACCCAGGCTCAGGCTCAGGTAATACGTAATCAACTGCGTATGAATACCCAACAGGGTGTAATAACGACTTCTGTGAGTCAGTCTCGGGGTGTGCAGGATGTACTCACACAGGTGCAACAATTAGAGACTCAACTAGCAACTAGACGGGCTGTTCTTCAGGACAATCATCCAGAAATCACCCGTTTACAAAACAATTTAACAGCATTAAAAGGTATACTACAAAACCGCATTCAGCAAATTACAGGAACCAACCAACCCCAAACCACACAAACCCAAATCAGCCAGAACCTACAAAATGGAGAACTGCAACAACAACTTACCTCCAGACTAGTAGAATTAGAATCCACCCACCAGGGTTTAACTAGTCAATTATCGACATTATCAACTTTACAAGCCAATTACAGAAAACATCTCGACCGACTACCAAAATTACAGCAACAAAAACGGGAATTAGAAAGACAGCAACAAGCAGCCCAATCTACCTATGCCCTATTGCTACAAAAGTTACCAGAGAGCCGCATTGCCGAAAATCAAAACTTGGGTAACGCCCGCCAAATCTCCCCAGCCTTAGTTCCAGATGAACCAGCTTCTTCCCCGATGATTTCCTATGTGAGTGCGGGCTTATTGGGAATTTTGGTTGCTTTAGCAACGGTTTACACCTTGGAAATTACAGATAAATCCATTAGAACCATTGACGATGTTAGGGAACTGCTAGGATTCACCATCTTGGGGGTAATTCCTTCCTTTAGCAAAGAGCAAAAATTAATTTTTGGTAGGGAAGAATCCCAATTTGCTCACCAAAGATTGATTGTCAATTATGCACCTCGTTCGTCTATTAGCGAAGCTTATCGGATGTTAAGGGCAAATTTGACATTTGTCAGCACCAATAAAGAGTTAAAAACCATTGTTGTTAGCAGTTCTGTGCCCCAAGAAGGTAAATCCACCGTATCCGCCAATTTAGCCCTAGTACTGGCGCAAATGGAGCGTAAGGTATTACTGGTAGACGGAGATTTACGTCGTCCAATTCAGCATCACGTCTGGGAACTGCCCAATAGTAAAGGTTTGAGTAATGTGATTGTCGGCAAGGCGAATGTGAGAACTACAATTGCCAAAGTCAGTGATAATTTAGATGTTCTCACAGCTGGTGTGGTGCCTCCCTCTCCAGCTTCACTGCTAGACTCAAAACGCATGGCTACGTTAATCCATGATTTTGCTATCGACTACGACTTTGTAATTATTGATGCTCCTGCCTTAACAGTTGCGGCGGATGCTGCAATTTTAGGTCAAATGGCTGATGGTATGTTATTGGTAGTTCGACCAGGGGTAGCTAATTCTGTGGATGCCACAATTACCCGGGAAATTTTACAACAATCCGGTCAAAATGTTCTGGGACAGGTAGTGAATGGAGTAATTACTCAAAATGAACCCCGTAGTTACTACTACACAGAAGCAGACACCATCCAAGAACCACCACCGGAAAAAAGGGTAAAAACAAGAGTTTGACTTTGAAGAGGCAGGGGAGCAGGATTTTCAATTACCCTGCCACCATAGATTTAATCGTTTTTAATTAATCCTCTTGTGCAGAGCGATCGCTGGGAAGCTTGTATTCTTGTAGAATATCCTAATTAATAGGTAAGCATCTTTCTCCTGACGCTTCTTGGGTGAGCAAAGCACGGTGGGATGGGCTGACGACGAACAGAAAGGAACTTTTGCAAATATCCAAGGAAGGACAAGTAATCATTCCCGAACAATTACGAAAGTCTCATAGTTGGGAAACAGGTCAGGAGTTAATTGTAATTGATACAGGTGATGGGATTCTTCTAAAACCAAAAAAATCTTTCGCAGAAACCACATTAAATGAAGTTGCAGGTTACTTAAAACATCACGGTACGCCAAAATCCTTAGATGATATGAATGATGCTATCCATCAAGGTGTAGAGGAATCGTGGCATAGTGGCAGTTAATACTAACATAATAGTGCGTTTATTACTAAAAATCTCCTATCTGGAACTATGTCTTACAGCGAATTTAAATTAAATGGAGTGATTAAATCTTTTGGGTTAACTCTCAACGAGGTTTCGGGACTTTTTGCAAATATTCCAGAAGAAGATTGTAGCGATTTACTAACAACTATACTCAAAGAAAATATTGATTTAGCCGTTTCGATAAATTCGGAAAAAGCTCGTTCTGAGATGATAATAAGTCCGATTATGCTGGAAGTTAGGCGTAAATTAAATAATGAAATTAGTTTATTTTCTGGTGTAGATTTTACGGTTGATGTGGAGAGGGGTCTAAATGGTTTTTGTGATTTTATTTTAAGTCTTTCTAAAGAGCAGCTTTTTGTCAGCGCACCTGTAATTACCCTTGTAGAAACTAAAAATGAAAACCTGAAATCAGGACTGGGGCAATGTATTGCTGAGATGGTGGCAGCACAATTATTTAATCAACAACAAGGGAATGAAATTAAGACAGTTTATGGTGTGATTACTATTGGTACTATTTGGCAGTTTTTGCAGTTAGAAGATAATGTCATATCTATTGATTTGAGTGAATACTATATTAAAGATATTAGAAAGATTTTAGGTATTTTAATAAATGCAATAAAACAAGATAAAAATATTTAATGAGGGTTTGTGAACAATCGGATTGCGCTTTTTTAAATACAAAAGTCTTCAAAGCATTGATAAATCAACTATTTAGGGCTTGCTGTTCGCGGAGCGTGCCGTTAGGACATAGCGTAACCCAACATTAAGTTTTGAATTGAGCTATAATATTCAATATATCTGCATCTTTAAAGGATTAATTTTATGTGTTGCAATTTAATATTCTGTGCTTGAAATAATGTTTGTTTGTCTCATATCATGCGTTGGGTTCCACTTCATTTCACCCAACCTACGGGAGGATGCGATCGCACTACTTCAGGAAATGATCGCACTTTTGATTGCTAAAATGGATCTTCAAAGCTATCATACCCGTGCGTGACAAGAGCTAACCATTTACAGTTTCAAACCTATCTGCAATCCATCAGTGATAAGTATAAATACTGGTGGAATATTTACACGTTAACAGATGCGGAAGGTAAGAAACGGGAAGAAAAACAGTTTTCATCACCTTTCGATTTTGGGTTGATAGTGGAAACATTGCAGCCAAAGCAAACAGAAAAAAAGCAATCTCAAGAGAAAATAGAACGTTTACCTGTATTGGAGGGTATTCGTAAATATGCTAGTAAACATGTATTACTTGTAGGAAAACCGGGTTCGGGTAAATCGACGGCTTTAGCAAGGTTGCTGTTAGAAGAAGCACAAGCC
>JASJCX010000066.1 GCA_030065255.1 Calothrix sp. MO_167.B42
AAAGATGTCAATTGCAGTGGGAATGGTAGAAACCTTAGGGTTTCCAGCAGTAGTAGAAGCAGCAGATGCGATGGTAAAAGCTGCCCGTGTGACCTTAGTTGGTTATGAAAAAATTGGTAGTGGTCGTGTAACCGTAATTGTCCGGGGGGATGTTTCTGAAGTTCAAGCTTCAGTAGCTGCGGGCATAGAAAATGTGAAGCGAGTAACTGATGGAGTAGGAAAAGCAGGTTTTGGGCAAGTACTATCTACCCACATTATTGCTCGTCCCCATGAGAACTTGGAATATGTATTGCCGATTAATTATACGGAAGATGTAGAACAGTTCCGCGAGAGTGTCAACCCCATTGCCCGTCGTCCGTAATCCTGAAAATGCAAATTGCCAAGGTTCGTGGCACAGTAGTTAGTACCCAAAAAGATCCTAGTCTCAGGGGTGCAAAACTACTGTTGTTGCAGTTTGTGGATGAAGAAGGACGTGCTTTACCAAAATATGAGGTAGCTGCCGACAGTGTTGGTGCGGGAATGGATGAGTGGGTACTCATCAGTCGTGGCGGCAGTGCAGCACGCCAAGTTGAAGGTAACGAAAAGCGTCCTGTAGATGCGGTAGTGGTGGCGATTATCGACACAATTTATGTCGAAAATCGCCAGGTTTACAACAAAAAGGAACAATATCGCTAGATAGCGATGGATTACTTAGCCATTAGCAATCGGCTCTTGAGTTAATAATAAATCTGATTTTTTATTTATTGTTGGTACAGATAAGCTGATAACTGATAGCTAGTAGCTAGTAGCAGAAGAGAGGAGGAATCCAAAAATGGTAGTCCGCAGCACGGCGGCTCCCCCAACACCATGGTCAAGGAATTTAGCTGAACCCAGAATTGATGAGACAGCTTACATACATTCTTTTTCCAATATTATTGGTGATGTGATCATCAGTCCGAATGTGATTGTTGCCCCAGGGACTTCGATTAGAGCGGACGAGGGTACGCCTTTTTTTGTTGGTGAAAATACTAATATTCAAGATGGCGTAGTCATTCACGGTTTGGAGCGAGGCCGAGTTATTGGTGATGACCAAAAGGAATATTCGGTATGGGTTGGCGATAATGCTTGTATTACCCACATGGCTTTGATCCATGGGCCAGCTTATGTCGGGGATGAATGCTTTATTGGTTTTCGTTCCACGGTATTTAATGCCCGAGTGGGTGCTGGTTGCATTGTCATGATGCACGCTCTGATCGAAAATGTGGAAATTCCTCCGGGTAAATATATACCTTCTGGGGCTGTAATTACTACTCAGCAGCAGGCTGACCGATTACCAGATGTGCAGGCTGATGATAAAGAGTTTGCCCATCATGTAGTGGGAATTAACCAAGCATTACGGGCTGGTTATCTTTGTGCCGAGGATAATAAATGCATTGCACCCATTCGGGATGAAATGGATGGTTCTTATGGAAGTACAAGTTTGAATGGGTTTGAAAGGAGTAATCAAGTGTCTAGCAATCGGTTGGGTGAAGCAACGGTAGATCAGGTACGCTATCTGTTGCAACAAGGATACAAAATTGGTACAGAACATGTAGATGAGAGGAGATTCCGTTCTGGTTCATGGAGTAGTTGTTCCCCCATTGAAGCTAGATCTGTGGATCAGGCGATCGCAGCTTTAGAAACTTGTCTGGCAGATCATAGTGGGGAATACGTTCGTTTGTTTGGTATTGATACCAAAGACAGGCGACGGATACTAGAAACTATTATTCAACGTCCCACTGGAATAGTACAGGGGTCAAGTTCCTTTAAAGCTCCATCTCGACAAGCTGCTAGCTATAGCAGTAGTAATGGCAGTGGCAATGGTTACAGTAGTGGTTCCCTAGATGCAGAAACCACCGACCAAGTGCGGCAGTTATTAGCCGGTGGTTTTAAAATCGGCACAGAACATGTGGATGAACGCAGATTCCGTACAGGGTCTTGGCAAAGTTGTCAACCCATAAATAGCAATTCTGCCAATGAAGTAATTGCTGCCTTGGAAGAATGTATGGTGAACCACCAAGGCGAATACGTGCGGTTAATTGGCATTGATCCCAAGGCAAAACGTCGCGTATTGGAAACTATTATTCAACGTCCCAATGGCCCAGTAGTTAAATCTTCTGGTGCTTCTAGGACAGTGGCTAGTAATAGTTATGGTGCCAGTGCTAGTGGTACTTCTTCCGTTGCTAGTGGCAACTTGAGTTCTGAAGTAATGGGTCAAATTAGCCAATTATTGGCTGGTGGCTTCAAAATTAGCGCCGAACACGTGGATAAAAGACGTTTTTCCACAGGCTCTTGGTCAAGCTGCGGGCAAATTGAGGCTACAAATCAAAGAGATATAGCTGCTGCCCTAGAATCCTATATGGCTGAGTATAAAGGAGAATACGTGCGCTTAATCGGTATTGACCCCAAAGCGAAACGTCGAGTATTAGAAACTATTATTCAACGTCCATAAATGGGTAGATTAAGTTACTGGTTGCTAGTAATTTGCTTGCTAGTAACTAGTAATTAATTACTAATTACTAATCACTGAGGTTACAATTTCCATGTCCGTGCCGCCACTGCGCCTAGGCAATAACTTCGATTCTTATATCAGTGGCGAGGTGATTATTCATCCAAGTGCAGCGATCGCACCTGGGGTAATTCTCCAAGCAACTCCCAATGGTAAAATTATTATTGGTTCAGGAGTGTGTATTGGCATGGGGTCCATTCTCCAAGTCGAACAAGGAACTTTAGAAATCGGAGCAGGGGCTAACTTAGGGGCTGGATTTCTGATGGTGGGTGAAGGCAAGGTGGGAGAAAATGCTTGTATTGGTTCGGCAACAACACTATTTTATTGCTCTGTTGAACGGGGACAAATAGTTACACCTGGTTCAATTCTCGGGGATACTAGTCGGGCAATTACCAAACCTGCTAACAAAACTGGAAAAACACAAATATCACCATCTACAGCTGTTTCTCCTGGATTAAGTTTAGAAACAACAGGGGAAGAACAAGTAGATATAGAGGTGAAAATAGAAACAAAAGATGTTTCCGAGCCAGTTATTCAAGCTAAATTAGAAACAAAAGATGTTTCCGAGCCAGTTATTCAAGCTAAATTAGAAACAAAAGATGTTTCCGAGCCAGTTGTACAAACTCAGATGGAAACTACTGACACCGAACAACTGGATACCTCCCCTGAAGAGATCGACACCTCGACCGAAAAAGTGGAAAATTCAGAACCTGCGATGGCACCTCCGGAAAGTTTTGGCGCTCATATTTATGGGCAAGGAAGTATACAACAGTTGTTGATTACCTTATTTCCCCATCGCCAATCCCAAAATAAACCACTCTCTGACGATCAGTCTGATTAAGTGTTAATTATAATTTATTCAGCTTGAGTATCCTGGAGAATTTTTATGGAGGCATACCAAAAATCCCATCGTCGAGATTATTCCCTAGACAGTTCCCTAGGATTGGTATCTACCCTTAGTTTTCCAGCCATTGTGGGTACGGCGGATATGATGCTCAAATCTGCTGACGTTCACTTAGTTGGTTATGAAAAAATTGGTAATGGCCATTGCACTGCGGTTGTTCGGGGGGGGATTGCCGATGTTCGCCTAGCAGTGGAATCTGGAGAAAGAACCGCCAAACAGTTCGAGCAATTTGTTTCTAGTTTGGTAATTCCTCGACCAAATCCTAATCTCAGTGTAGTATTACCAATTACTAGTCGTTTAAGTGAAATTGCGGAAAACAGTAGTTACAGTCGTCTGAGCAATCAAGCCATAGGCTTAGTGGAAACCAGAGGATTTCCAGCAATGGTGGGAGCTGCAGATGCAATGTTAAAGTCGGCGGATGTCCAGTTAGCAGCATATGAAAAAATTGGTGCTGGCTTGTGTACGGCAATTATTCGTGGTTCCGTGGCAAATGTTGCTGTGGCGGTGGAAGCTGGAATGTACAAAGCACAAGACATTGGGGAGTTAAATGCCGTGATGGTAATTCCTCGGCCACTAGATGAGTTAGAGAGGACTTTGCCAGTAGCAAATTGTTGGGTGGAACAGCTCCAGCCTGTCAATTTACCAGTGAACATTAAAGAGCAGGTTGCCGAAAGAGAGGTTTTGACATTGCCAGATTTAACAACCCTACCGATTAAAGTTATAGAAGAAACATACGAAACTAACGAATAAAAGAAAATATTTTACATATTTATCTGCTGAATCAGGATAGCTGGGAGTATATGGATAATTTTGTCATTATTCAAGCTGCTCACAGGTTTGCGGTTGGACTATACAGTTAAGGTGGTTAAGGTGGTTAAGGTGGTAATTTTGAGAAAAAGGCATCTTAGCCCTTGGCTTGTCCTATTTTGATAGTAACGCTTCAGTTCCATAAAGAAAATACTGTGATTTAAATCATCAGCATAAATTTTTGCTGATGATAGGTTGTATATTATAATGGCATTTGCATCGCCTGATATCCCTGAGAAGTATTACATTGTTTATTAGGGAGTATTCCAAATGTTTAAATTGACTGTCATATGAAATATCTGGAGTTAATTTATTGTTTTGAGATTCTTCGCTCTATTTTATTGTGATAGAAATGACAACTATATTTTTCAAAAAGTGGTATTTTCCGATGTATTAATTGTCCTGTGCAACTTTTTTTAGAGATCCTTATTTATACTCATATCTTGCACCTGCACCCAGTGAAGGGTGAACGGCAGTTTGCTTATGCCACCGCAACTGCCTCGGCTATACAAACAAAGCCTGCCTACGCAGGCTATAAACCCTATTTTTCGTGTTATTGATAAAAATATATGTTTATTAATAACATCAAAACCAGTACTAATACTTTGGTGCAAGATGTCAGTATAGGTATTTTGTCTAATGATTCCAAACTTATGACAGGTTTAGTCTATAGATAGAGGTGCAGCATTTTCGTTCAGGCTAGGGTAAGAGCTTAGGTGATATTCAACTGAGCAAACCAGTGTTAGATCCTCTCTAACTTTCCGTTCTAAGTAAGGGACTCAATCAAGATAAAGTTGCACGTTGTATTTATTCTGACAACTTTGAATTGCGCTCATCCGGAGAACATCTTTTGAATCAAGCAACCCTACATCAGTTAAAAGTATTTGAAGCTGCGGCGCGACACGGTAGCTTTACCCGTGCCGCCGAGGAGCTATTTCTAACTCAACCAACGATTTCCATGCAGATTAAGCAGCTGAAAAAGTCGGTGGGATTACCGTTATTTGAGCAGGTAGGGAAGCGCCTTTATTTAACGGAGGCTGGAAAGGAATTATTTGCTACCTGTCGGCAAATTTTTGATACCATGGCTCAGTTTGAAATGAAAGTAGCCGATTTAAAAGGGCTAAAGCAGGGACAGTTACGTTTAGCGGTAATTACAACAGCAAAGTTCTTTATTCCTAGGTTATTGGGGCCCTTTTGTCAACTTTATCCTGGTATTGATATCTCTCTCCAAGTGACAAATCATGAAGGAATGCTAGAGCGCATGACTAGCAATCTTGATGATTTGTATATTATGACCCAAGTACCAGAAAATTTGGATGTTACCCACCGGCAATTTTTAGAAAATCCTTTGGTTGTTTTAGCACCTGTAAATCATCCTTTAGCTAAACAAAAAAATATTCCTATTCAAGCTCTAAATGGTGAAACATTTATTATGCGAGAACCAGGCTCGGGAACTCGTCGAGCAGTACAAAAATTGTTTGATGAAAATGATGTAGATGTACATGTAAAACTGGAGTTGGGAAGCAATGAAGCTATTAAGCAAGCTATTATTGGCGGATTAGGTATTTCTGTTTTATCTCGCCACACTTTAATATCATCGTCAGAGAAAGATGAAATTACGATTTTAGATGTGGAGCATTTTCCTATTCGTCGGAATTGGTATTTTGTTTATCCATCTGGTAAACAGTTATCTATAGTTGCTAGTACATACATGGAGTATTTACTAGATGCGGTTAAGCAATTTGAAGAAGATACAAAATAGGGAGTATGGCGCTACGCGCAAGTAATAAGTAATAAGTAATGAGTAATAAGTAATAAGTTTATTGTTCATAGGTTTGAGCCTTCAAAAATGTCTTATTGAGACACTTAAAGGTTTTATTGATACTTTAGTAGTTAATAATAATTTGTGGATTTTATCCTTAGAATCCAAAAGAAGTGCAATTCCTGTGGGTGTAGCTCTTCCCCAGTTATTTGCCTATATGATGGCTCAACCGAAACAAGGTAATCTGGCTTTTGGACTGGCAACCAACGGTGATGAGTTTGTGTTTTTAAAGCTAGACTTTAGCGGTGAACGGACTTTATATGACTTTTCCAGGGCTTATTCCCTACTCCCAACTAATCACGAACTGGATATTGTCCTGAAAATTCTGAAAAAATTAAGTACTCTACTATTTGAAGTATAGACAAATACCTGTGTTTAGCTAATTCATCTCGCACTTATGCAACGCCGCTCTAAAAAAGCTATGGTTTCAGATTGGTGTAACCTCTATTTTTTCTGCTCCCAACTCTTTAGCAAATCCTTCTGCCATCTGGGAACGGCAAGAATTTTTCTTACAAGCGAACATAACTTTCTTCATCATCTTTTTCCTATTCAAATATCAGTGTTGTTCAAATCAAATTTAATTTACAATTAACGAGTAAAGTCTCAAGTCAAAGATACCTTTGAATTCTTCTGTGCTGGATATTTTAATAATCCCAATCAGTTCTTGATTCTTTTTTCTTTACGTTCGCTGTAGCGGTCAGTGAGATAATCTACTTTATCCCTTAATAGCAGGGTAAATTTATATAACTCTTCCATCACATCCACTAACCTATCTCGATAAGACGAGTCCTTCATTGTTCCATCTTCATGAAATTCCTGATAAGCTTTTGCTACTGAAGACTGATTAGGAATGGTAAACATCCGCATCCAGCGTCCTAAAATCCGCATGGTATTGACAGCATTAAAAGACTGAGAACCACCACTAACTTGCATTACTGCTAAGGTCTTCCCTTGAGTAGGTCTAACTGCACCAATACTTAAAGGTATCCAGTCAATTTGATTTTTGAGAATGCCTGTAATGTTACCGTGCATTTCTGGTGAAGACCAAACTTGACCTTCTGACCATTTACTCAATTCTCTTAATTCTTGGACTTGGGGATGGGACTCTTCTACTCTCCCACGCAAGGGTAAGTCATGGGGATGAAAAAACTTGACTTCAGCACCCATTTCTGTAATTATTCGAGCTGCTTCTTCTGCTAATAGACGACTGTAAGAACGCTCCCGTAAAGAACCGTATAAAAATAAAATTCTGGGAGGATGGTCAAAGTTTGGCATTGATATCAAAGAATTTTATATCGTTTTACATTGAAGATGCATATTATTCATGTAGGCACGTAAATTTTATAACGATAGCCAGAGTCTTACTTGTAGCCTTGATAGATTCTATGCAACCTCATTGTAAATTGATATTAGATTTTGGATTTTAGAAATTCTAACAAAAAACTAGAGGAAAAAAATGAACAATTCAGCTAAATTTTGGGACAAAATTGCCGAACGCTATTCCAAACAACCCATTGCTGATGAAGCAGCTTATCAGAAAAAACTGCAAGTCACACAGGAATACTTTCATCCAGATATGGAGGTATTGGAGTTTGGCTGTGGCACAGGATCAACTGCTATTATTCACGCACCCTATGTTAAACATATTCGCGCCATAGATATATCATCCAAAATGATTGAAATTGCCCAGGGTAAAGCTGAGGCACAAAACATCAAAAATGTCACATTTGAACAATTGACTATCGATGAATTAAGTGTATCTGATTGCACTTTTGATGTAGTATTAGGGCTAAGTATTTTGCACTTACTGTCAAACAAGGAACAGGTAATCGCCAAGGTTCATCAAATGCTCAAACCGGGGGGAATTTTCGTTACCAGTACAGCATGTCTGGGAGATACAATGAAGTGGTTCAAGATTATCGCGCCCATAGGAAAATTCTTTGGTTTGTTCCCATTGGTTAAGGTTTTTACCGTGAAAGAATTGGAGGACAGTTTAATCGCTGCTGGTTTTGTGATTGACTACCAATGGCAACCGAGCAAAAACAAAGCGGTTTTTATTGTGGCGAAGAAAGCTGGGTAAAAGGAATACTTAATTAAAATACAACCCCTGGCTTTCAACTATAGCAATGGACAATATTGTTCTACTCAAGAACTATCAACTGTCAACTAGCAACTATCAACTATCATTGGAACACAAAAAATATGAAACAGTGGTATGAAGAATTATTTGAAAATTACGCAATCAAATACGACAATGAAATCTTTACTCAGGGCACAATTGGAGAGTGTGATTTTATCGAAAAGGAAATCAATTATGATAAAAATATTAAAATATTGGATATAGGATGCGGCACTGGAAGACATTCCATTGAATTAGCCAAAAGAGGATATAAAGTTGTGGGGATTGATTTATCAGAATCTATGCTCCAACGTGCAAAACAAAAAGCGTTAGAGGCAAATTTACAAATTGATTTTCACATAAATGACGCAAGGAATCTTCCTTTTTCACATGAATTTGATTTAGTAATTATTATTTGTGAGGGTGCATTTTCGTTGATGGAAACCGACGAAATGAATTTTCAAATTCTCCAAAGTGCTGCTAATGCCTTGAAATCAAACGGTAAATTAATTTTTACTACTTTGAACGGCTTATTCCCTTTATTTCATTCTGTCCAAGATTTTATGGATGCAAATACAAAAGAAGGAAATACGATATACGATAATCATTCATTCGACCTCATGACTTTCAGAGCTCATAATACGATTTCTATTGAAGACGATTTGGGCAATAATAAGGAAATTCAGTGTAACGAGAGGTATTATGTGCCATCTGAAATAACCTGGCTATTAAAAACACTGGATTTTAAAACTATTGATATTTTTGGAGCAAAACTAGGTGCTTTTAGTCGAAATGATAAATTATCAACAGAAGATTACGAAATGCTGATAATCGCAAAAAAATCATAAAAACCCAACAGCATTCCCGAGCAAGCCTAAATTTATAGCTGATTTTCCTCCAAAGGAGATTCTAATTCATGGGGACAAAATTCAACTGTGATTCTAACTTTTCCTTTTTGCCAATTTTGAGAGCTAAATTTTAATACTTCACAGTCAATACCTTCTTCAAATAACTGTGCTTCTAAAGCATCTGATTCGATGCATCCTTTAATGGCTTCTAATAGTTCTACTATCTTAAATGTAGTTGATAAATTTAGCAGTTTAAAGGTATTTGCAGGTACACAAACAACTTCATTTTGACTCAATGGCTCAAATTGATTATCCATAATTAATTACTACGATGACTGAAAAATTGCAAAAATATTAGGCTTCTAACATGATGGAGCAACAATAAGGTTCTCAATCAAAAATTTCTGTAAGAGGATGTTTGTAAATTCAAAATCCTTACACAAAAACCCTTCTCCTACTAATACTAAGTTGCATTCTGTTGCAGTAGTTCGAGTTGGTGAGATTGCTTCCTTCCGCTCCGCTCTAGTCGCAATGACATCCGGAATATCTTTGAAAGCAACTTGGTATAAAACCTCATGTGTACACACAAAGAATCAAATTTAGCCAAGCCCTCACCGAAACGCCCCCTAACCCCCAAAATTGGGGGGACAAGAATTTTTATGCGTCCCCTATTATACCCCCAAAATTGGGGGTCACGGGGGCAGGGGATTTAGGGGGATAAATTGTTTACCTTGATTGTTCCTTAGTTAAGACTCATGGGATGCTTCCAATAGCTCACTATTATTGGCAGGTGCTGACATTTGTGGGGACTTTTTTTTCTCAAATATCAACCCATTTTTACCTTTATCGATCGCAATTGTATCCCCAGGGATAAAGGTATTTTCCAATATTTTGGTGGCGATGGCATTTTCTACTTCTCGCTGGATTGCCCGCTTAATCGGACGGGCACCGTATACTGGATCGTAGCCGATTTCTACGAGGTAATCGCAGGCTGCATTGGATATTTCCAAGGAGATTTTTTGATCGGCGAGGAGCTTATCCACCCGCTTAAGTTGAATACGGATAATTTGTCCCATTTCACTGCGGCTGAGGGGATGGAAGATAATCGGATCGTCTATTCGATTGAGAAATTCTGGACGAAAATGCGATCGCAAGCTATCTAAAACTCTGTTTCGCATTGTCCCATATTGGGAGTCATCTCCAGATACATCCAGGATATGTTCGCTACCGATGTTGCTTGTCATCACAATTACGGTATTGCTAAAGTCAACATTACGCCCTTGGGAATCAGTAATTCTCCCATCATCTAACACTTGCAATAAAATATTAAATATATCTGGGTGGGCTTTTTCCACTTCATCCAACAACACCACAGAATAGGGACGGCGACGAATAGATTCGGAAAGTTGACCCCCTTCCTCATAGCCTATATATCCCGGAGGTGCCCCCACTAGGCGAGATACGGAATGTTTTTCCATATACTCGGACATATCCAACCGCACTAAGGCATCATCGGAGTCAAATAGGAATTGAGCCAAAGCCCGGGCAAGTTCGGTTTTACCCACCCCCGTAGGCCCCATGAATAAAAACGAACCAATGGGACGGCCGGGATCTTTCATCCCCGCCCGGGCGCGACGAATTGCCGCAGATACGGCTTCCACCGCTTCCTGTTGTCCCACCACCCGCTTATGGAGATGACTTTCTAGTTTTAATAATTTTTGCCGCTCCGACTCCAACAGGCGATTTACCGGAATACCTGTCCACTTGGCAACAATTTCAGCAATATCAGCTTCCGTAACTTGTTCTCGCAACAGGGTAGTACCTTGGCTCTGGATTCTCAGCAGTTCCGTTTCCTTTGCTTCTCTCTCATGCTGTACCCCTTCGAGCTTACCGTACTTTAATTGTGCCGCTTTGTTAAGGTCATAGGCCCGTTCTGCTTGCTCTATTTGTACCCGCAAGTTTTCTTCCTCTTGCTTCAGGGCACTAATGGCTTGCAATAACTGCTTTTCCCCTTGCCATTGACTATTCAAGTCATTTTGTTTTGCCGTTAATTGGGCAATTTCCCCTTCAATTAGCCTTAGTCTTTGTTGGGTGGGGAAAGTAGCCTTTTCTTCCCCGGCTAAGGATAGCTTTTCCATCTCCAACTGCATCAAACGGCGATCGATGGTTTCCAACTCTGCTGGTTTGGAGGTGATTTCCATTTTCAACTGGGCTGCGGCTTCATCTACCAAATCAATCGCCTTATCTGGCAAAAAGCGATCGCTAATATATCTATCAGAGAGGGTAGCAGCAGCCACCAAAGCGGAATCGGAAATTTTCACATTGTGGTGGACTTCGTAGCGTTCTTTCAAACCCCGCAAAATGGAAATCGTATTTTCCACACTGGGCTGGTCCACAAATACCTGTTGAAAACGCCGTTCTAAGGCCGCATCCTTTTCAATGTATTTACGATACTCATCCAAGGTACTTGCACCAATACACCGCAATTCACCCCGTGCCAACATGGGTTTGAGTAAATTGCCCGCATCCATGGAACCTTGTTGTCCCGAACCCGCACCCACAACGGTGTGCAGTTCATCAATAAAGAGGACAAATTGACCATTAGATTCCGTAACTTCCCGGAGAACTGCTTTGAGTCTGTCTTCAAACTCACCCCGGTATTTTGCCCCAGCAATCAAACTACCAATATCTAAAGCAATTAACTGGCGGTTCTTTAAAGACTCTGGTACATCACCATTAACGATTCTCTGGGCCAAAGCCTCCGCGATCGCAGTTTTGCCTACCCCAGGCTCACCAATTAGGACGGGGTTATTTTTGCTACGACGGGATAGAACTTGAATTACCCGGCGAATTTCATCATCTCGTCCAATTACCGGATCTAATTTTCCTGATTTTGCTTGCTCAGTTAAATCCCTGCCAAACTTTTGCAGAGCTTCATAGCGGGATTCGGGATTTTGGTCTGTGACTTTTTGACTGCCGCGTACAGTTTTAATGGTACTTTCTAATTTAGGGGTATCTAAATTCAGACCTTTACAAATTCGCCTACCAACCCGTTCGTCCTCAATAAATCCCAGGAGAATGTGTTCTATGGAAATATAAGAATCTTGCATTCTCGCCCTGGCATTATTAGCCACATCTAGCATCTCATCCAATGCTCGACCGAGGTAAAGTTGATCGTTTTTACCACTCACCTTTGGTTGACGACGGATAAACTCTTCCAATTGTTGTTGTAAGCGACTACTATCCACTCCGGTGCGATTAATTAACCGTGTTGCTAATCCATTTTCTTGTTGCAACAGAGCAATAATCAAATGTTCAACATCAAGTTGTTGTTGTTGATAAGCACGTACTATATCCTGAGACTTAACAATACCTTCCCAAGCTTTATCTGTAAATTTATCTGGATCTGTAGGTTGCATATTTACTATTTCACTATTTCGGATTTTGAATTTGAGATTTTAAGTAATTTTAGTTATTATTTATACGATTGTTGATTTTGGGTCTATCTGAATAAATAAATCCCAAGAATTTGTTCCCTTAGTGAGTATCCCATGTTCTAGTTATATTTATTCTTGCTCAAATTGAAAAATCAGGGGAGCAAAAAACAGGGGAACTAAAATAAGTTTGTCACATATTTTGGTAGTGACAAAGGTATGATTCCCCATACACATCGGCTTTAGCTAAAATAGCAAGAAATAGATCGACACAACAATAAATCCTGCGTCTTATCTAAATTCACTTTACCGTTTTGTTAAACCTACCTAAAATCTATCGAAAAGATTTTAACCAACTAGTGCTTTGTCCCATTAGTTTTGGGTTAAAAAGTTTTCAGAACCAAAAATTGAATTAGTTTTTTACTTCCGGAGCAATACTAGTAGTATTTACCAAGGTGACAGGACTATCTATAGAAGCTGATGCCATAGACATGAGAAGATTTTGTGAACTAGCTTCGGGGCAATCTTCTCCCGGCCTTCTTTGGAGGTAACTACCATCTGTTTGTAATTCCCAAGCTTGGCGATTATCTGCCAACATCATACCCAAAATTTCTTGCACATCCTTGACAATTTCTGCATCGAGGATGGGGGTAATAGCTTCCACTCGCCGATTTAAGTTACGAGGCATCCAGTCTGCACTGCCAAAATAAATTTCCTCTACCCCATTGTTGTAAAAATAAAAAATGCGGGAGTGTTCCAAAAAGCGGCCGACAATACTGATAACTCGAATATTTTCGCTGACATCTTTTATACCTGGCCGCAAACAACAAATACCCCGGATAATTAGATCGATTTGCACTCCAGCCCGGGAAGCAGCGTATAAATTAGCAATGATTTCTGGATCGACAACAGAATTCATTTTGGCCACAATTCTTCCAGACAAACCATTTTGGGCATTTTCCATTTCCCGATTAATTAATGCCAAAAAGCGATCGCGCATATTCACGGGTGCTACTAGCAATTGACGGTAAGATTTCTGACGGGAGTAGCCTGTGAGAAAGTTAAATAAGTCGGTTAAATCAGCACCTAATTCTTCGTGACAAGTAAATAATCCTAAATCCGTGTATAACTTCGCCGTTTTGGGGTTGTAATTACCAGTACCAATGTGAACATAGCGACGGATGCGGTTTTCTTCTCGGCGCACAACCATGACGATTTTGCTGTGGGTTTTCAGACCAAAAAGACCATAAATCACATGTACTCCCACATTTTCTAAGCGTCTAGCCCAATAAATATTATTTTCTTCATCAAATCTGGCTTTTAGTTCCACTAACACAGATACTTGTTTGCCATTTTCTGCTGCTGTAATTAAGGCGTTGATAATAGGAGAGTCCCCAGAAGTCCGGTAAAGGGTCATCTTAATTGCCAAGACATTAGGATCTTGGGCAGCCTGGGTAATAAAGCGCACCACTGATGAAGAGAAGGATTGATAGGGGTGGTGTACTAGTAAATCTCCTTCGCGAATCACAGCAAAAAAATCTTTGACTTCTGATGCCTGGCGAATATTGGGATTTAAATTAGGGTCTCCAATACGCTTCAGCCGGTTAGGTACTACTGACTTCCAAGAAGGATCTTTCAAGTCTGGTAAGGGTAGAGACATAAAGTACATCAAATCTCCCAATCCCAAAAGCCCTTCTACTTCATAAGTATCTGCTTCTGTTAATTGTAAATCCTGTAACAATCGACTACGAATAATCGCGGGGGTTTGTGATTTGATTTCCAGCCTAACTGGAGTTCCTCCCACGCGACGTTTGCGTAATTCTTGCTCGATGGCTAACAATAGATCGTCTGCTTCATCTTCTTCTAAAACCAAATCGGCATCACGGGTAATGCGGAAAGGGTGATACTCTAGAATAGCCATCCCAGGAAATAGGGATTCTAAGTTATGAGCTACTGCTTGTTCTAGGGGTATGCCAGTCCAGACTGATGTGCCATTTTTACGAACACTCAAGTCTGGAGGTAGTGGTATAAACCGGGGCAAAACTTTAGGGACTTTCACCCGGGCAAATAATTCTTCTTTGGTGTCTGGATTTTGGATAACTACTGCTAAATTTAGACTGAGATTAGAAATATAAGGAAAGGGATGACTAGGATCGACGGCTAGGGGTGTGAGGACTGGAAAAATTTGTTCCTCAAAGTATTTGTCTATGTAGGTACGCTGCTTTTGGTCTAGTTCTATGTAGTTAATGATGTAAATACCATTTTTTGCCAGCAGGGGTTGAATGACTTGCTCGAAATGTTGATGTTGCTGGGCTACTAGGGGACGGAGGGTTAAGCTAATTTCGTCTAACTGTTGTTGGGGAGTGCGTCCATCAAATGTTATTACGCTCACCTTTGCTTCGACTTGTTGTTTTAATGCCGCTACCCGTACCATGAAAAATTCATCCAGGTTAGAGCTGGTAATGGCAAGAAATTTCAACCGTTCTAGCAGTGGTGTGCGTGTATCACAGGCTTCATGCAAGACTCTACTATTAAACTCCAGCCAACTCAATTCTCGGTTTATATAGTATTTGGGGTCTTTAAGATTAATTTTATTGGTGGTTCTCTTGGATTTATTGGTCATGATGCTCCAACCAGAGGCGGGTGTGGCCAGCTAGTACTTACTTATAAGCATAATCGGAATAGGTTAGCGAGGGAAGTGTGGGACGTGTGGGGAGTGTGGGGAGTGTGGGGAGTGTGGGGAGTGTGGGAGAAAGATAAATTTTGTTTACCTCATAGGTATCGTAGGAACATTTTAATGATATTGTCTGACTTGTTTTATAGGAAATTTCATATAAAATGGATGAAGATGAGAATATTCTAGAAATTCCTTTACGACCTCTTGTTTGGATGGGAGACTCCCTCAAAAATATCCGCTCATTTCCTGAAGAGGTACGTGCATCACTAGGCTATGCATTGCAATTGGTGCAAGCTGGAGAAACGCCAATGGATGCCAAGCCTTTAAAAGGAGTTGGGAATGGAGTATATGAAATCATCAAACGCTACGATACCGATACTTACAGGGCTGTTTATGCGGTAAAGATTGGAGAACAAATCTATGTCCTGCATATTTTTCAAAAGAAATCCAAACAAGGTATTAAAACTCCACAGGTTGATATTGATCTGATTAAACAACGTTACAAGGATGCGATGGCAAGGGAGAAACAAGAATGACACAGGAATCCGTTTTTGAACAAAGCAGTGGTAACGTATTTGCTGACCTCGGTTTATCTGATGCAGATGAGCTTTTTACGCGAGGAAAAATAGGTATTCAGGTACTGCGTCTTCTGAAACAACGCAACCTAAAACAACGGGAAGTCAGCGAACTTCTTGGTATTCCCCAGCCAGAAGTATCTCATTTAATGAGAGGAGAGTTTCAACGTTTCAGCGAGGGGAAATTGCTAATTTTTCTCAAACGACTCGATACGGAAATCACTTTACATATTCGCCCCCGTCACCCACAGGGGCAATCTGCGGAAACTGTGATATCCCTATAAAAAAGGTAAACCTCGTCTACCTTGAGAACTGTAGTTTTATAACAGGAATTTGGGATTGCTTCGGAACGTCGCAATGACATATCAGAATAATTAGAAACTCCAAGTTCCAACATGGATGAGGTTTTACTAAGGGAACACCAAAAAATAAATTATCCCCGAAGTGGGGTAGGTATCCCTGGCTCGCCTGCTGATATGGACGGGCTAGAAGCCCATCCCACAAGCAAAAATGGGATACTTGAAAAATTGGAAGTCCCTAAAACTCATTACTCATTACTCATTACTCATTACTCATTACTCATTACTCATTACTCATTACTTATTACTCATTACTCATTACTCATTACTCATTACTCATCATTCAGACGTGCCTAAATAAGCTTCTAAAACCTGTGAGTTAGTTTGAATTTCCTCTGGGGAACCCGTTGCTAAATTTTGCCCTTCTGCTAATACCCATACTTGATGGCACAAGGACATGATCACATCCATATTATGCTCAATAATTAAGAAAGTCATGCCATTTTGATTCCAGGCAATAATGCGATCGCAAATTTCCCGAATTAATGTAGGATTAACCCCCGCCGCAGGTTCATCCAATAAAATTAATTTTGGATCGGTCATTAAAGCTCTACCAATCTCCAATAGTTTCCGTTGTCCCCCCGATAATCCCCCAGCATAATCCTGGGCTTTAGCTGCCAAACCGACGGATTCCAACAAAAACATGGCTTTTTCCCGCAATTCCTTTTCTTCCTTAGCAACCACATGGGGTTGGAATTGCATAGCCCAAAATTTTTCTCCGGTCTGTTTTTGTGCGGCCAGGAGCATATTTTCTAGCACCGATAATCGAGAAAGAACCCTGGCCACTTGAAATGTTCTAACTAGCCCTTGCTGGGCAATTTGATGGCTCTGTAAATGGTGAATCGGTTCCCCATCAAATACAACTTTACCTTGATCTGAACGAATAAAATTAGACAGTAAATTAAACAGGGTGGTTTTACCTGCTCCATTGGGCCCAATTAAGCCGGTGATACTGCCTTGGGTAACTTTAATTTCTGCATCCTTAACAGCTTGAACGCCACCAAAATTTTTACAAAGTCCACTAGCAGCCAGTAGATGAGTGGGAGATGGATTATTTGCCAAGGGTTAGTTCCTCCTTTTTCCCTAAAATACCTTGGGGTCGCCAAACCATAATTACCATCAAAATTAAACCAATGACCATGATGCGAAATGCACCTAACTGTTCGACGTTGAGTTGGGTAAAAATTTTGGGTAAAAATTCCCGAGTTAGGGTGTCATAGGTAAAGAAAATCACCGCTCCTAGGAGGGTACCAATATTATTCCCAGAGCCACCTAAAATTACCATAATCCAACAATCAAAGGTCAATTGGGGCTGGAAATTATCAGGATAAATAGCACTTAGTTGCCATGCAAAAAAAGCACCTGCAATCCCAGCGATCGCGCCCCCTAATATTAATGATTGTAGCTTATACCAAAAAACATATTTCCCCAGGGCTGTGGGTACTTCTTCATCTTCACGGATGGCTTTAAGTACTCTACCCCAGGGCGATTTTAATACAATTTCCAAACGCCAAAATACAAAGGCTAATACTGTCAGGGATAACAGCATTAAACCAGCTTTGGGCGTATAATTATATAGAGATATTACCCCAGAAATATAAATTGCCACCGATAGCAACCCTAACAAACTGCCAAAAACTAAACGGGATAAAAATTCTTGTTGATTGCTAGAGCGTCTGGGAGCATCAGTTGTCAGCAATTTTTGAGCAGTACGAATCCAGCGCCAGAGAACAAATATAGTTATAGCTGCCAATAAGGTTAATAACCCAATCATCAGCATTTTGAATAATAAATTCGGTTGTATGGTAGATAGGGGAATCGGATAACTTTGTACCCCAAATGCCCCAGATACCCAAGTATCCCCCACGGGTAATTCCTGATTATTAATAATCAAGCGAATTACTTCTCCCACGCCAATGGTGACTATGGCTAAATAATCTGTCCGCAGACGTAAAGTAGATAAGCCAATTAATAAACCCAGTAACCCAGCTACACTTGCTCCCACAATAGTTGCTATAAGTATGGGTACACCTTGGAGGGTTAATAATATAGTTGTGTAAGCACCCAAGGTCATAAATCCCACATGACCAAAGTTAATTAATCCTGTAAAGCCCCATTGTAAGTTTAATCCTAGACCAAATAAGGCAAACACCGAAGTGGAAATTGCCAGAAAAATTAGATAATCAACCATACATATAAGTTATGAACGATCAGGCGTTGCTGATTTATAGATATGCTAACAGCCCCCCAACCCCCAATTATGGGGGAGAAAGATAATTTAAAAGGGGATTTAGGGGGCATTACTCAAACAATAAAAATAAATTCACAGTTCAATTGAGCAACGCCAACAATCGGATATTATACTTTGACATATTGCCGAACGCTCCGGTTTAAAATCCAAAATCTAAAATCCAAAATCTAAAATCGTCATGATTCGTTGGTTTTATTTATTCTCCGTGGCTGTGAGCTTATTGATTGTTAGCTGTTCTGCTCCCACACCAGCCGAAGCACCCATGAACCAAACTAATTCTCCCGCACCAAATCCCCAACAACAGGGACAAGAATTACCTATTTCTGCGATCGCTACTTTTCCCAACGGGAGTAAAATCAAACTGGAAGTAGCACGAACCCCAGAACAGCAAGCTATGGGACTAATGTATCGTCCTGCTTTACCAGATGATCGAGGAATGTTATTTCAATTCCCTTCACCCCAACCAGTCAGTTTCTGGATGTTCAATGTCCGTGTTCCTCTAGACATGGTGTTCATATATAAAGATGAGGTAAAGGCCATCGCTGCTGCCGTTCCCCCCTGTAAAAAAGCACCTTGTCCTACCTATGGTCCAAGCACACCTATCGATCGGGTAATCGAGCTGCGCTCCGGTAGAGCAGCCGAATTAGGATTAAAAGTGGAAGATAAAGTAAAAATTGATTTCTTTGAATCCGATTTATCACGTAGATAAATATATTGTTAAATTTAGCTGTATATCAAGCAAATAAAAGCTTTACAGGATTTTTATCAAAAAAAGGAAAAAAATCTTGGTAAAAAAGTTGCTTTTAGAGATAAGATAAAATACTGAATCAGTCAACTGTAGTTTTCCGTTGCCAGGCATACATCATATTGCTTATGTTTGGTTACGAAAAATCTTCCTTTTGACATGCGTGTAAAGAGTAACTAATAGGGGAATATAGAAGCTATGGAATTTCTGTTGTTACAGGTGTTGTGAAAACAACGATCAAAATTCAACAGAATATAGCCTGCTTTCAATTGCTTCTGCTGCTGGTGATAATGGAAAGCTACCGATGGTATTTCCCTTAACAGATGCTACATCAGTGATTTTAAAGTATAAATTCTTTCATACTACAGTGACAGTTCAAATATTGGCTATTTGTAAAAGCAAATTGTAACTTTATATATGACAATACTTTCGGCGCAAGGAGGTGAGACGCAAATGCTACCATCAACCTATTCCCATTCTCGACTAATTGATTTTTTGCAAGAAGATCTGGCTATTTCCACGGCTTCAATTTCCGTGGCTCTGAGACATTGCGAACAAGATCCCGGTCCTCTACCCATGATCCTTTGGCAATATGGTTTAATTACCTTAGAGCAATTAGACAAAATTTATGATTGGCTGGAAACTGCTTAGACATGAGTGGTTCATGTAGGACAGTTGACTTATGTCATATTTATTTAATTTTGAAACAAGATTAATTGACAAACTCGTTTACTCTGAATTTCACTATAATTTCCACCTGTTAATCAAAAATATTAATACTAAGGGCGAGTCAGTTGTGTGACTGGCTCTTCATTATTTTAAATTTTGAATTTTAGGAGATAATCTTGAATATTAGTTATATAGCTGTAGCCACTATAATTAAACAGATTTAATATCATGTGCGGATGAATACTTTGAGGAACCTCACCCGCCTGCGGCACCCTCGACCTATTAAGGAGAGGGTAAGAGAGGGTTGGGGTGAATCAAGCAGAAATTATAAGCAATTAAGCTAACATGATATAAGTTATTGCAAATATTTCGTTTTTAATTCACAATTACAATCAGCTAGATTACCCTTCATACTGATATAAATTAGTGAAATATTGTCTGTACTTTTGCCAATGTAGTTGATAATATTTATCTATATTATGATGAGAAATTATTATAATTAGAAATTAATCAATGTGAGGATGAAAGATGGATGTGTGAGAAAGTGAAAATACAGACAAAAGAATTTAATCGGGGGTACTAGCTGTTGATCCTTGGTGATGGTTGATTGACCAACGGTGGTCTACATTAACAGAAGAAAACTGACAAATTTCTTCTAAATGTTTTTGCTGAACTGCGGCTTTACGTAATGTGATAATTAATTGATTTACTTGATTTCTCAAGTTAGGGTCATTACTGACTGCTGACATTGTTTGGCGTTCTAAAAGTTGCAATATCAGTTCATAGTGAACTGGTGCAGGTAAAGGAATTGGCTTCATGTCATTAATTTTAGAATTGCAAGTTTGACATTTTGTGTAAGTAGTGGGTAAAACACAAATGGATATAGCTAAAATCTGGTATATAGATTTTTACATAGATTTATAGATATATTTTATACCTATTGTTACCAGAGGTAGCTACTTTCCATTGTCGTTAATCACAGCTATCGTCTGGGACTGCTGATGGATTAAACAGATTAGCGATCGCAAATTTCCGATCTGGTTGTTTAACTAACGACTCTCCAATTAATACAGCAGATGCACCGGCTGTTTGAACTAAATCTAGGTGTTCTCGGTTGTGCAGTCCTGATTCACTGACAACTAAAATCCCTTTTTCTGCTAATTCTGTAGCTCTGAGGTCCAAAATTTGACAAGTAGTCTGTAAATCGACGGAGAAGTCTTCTAGATTACGATTATTAATACCCACTAAAGAAACACCATCTAACGCTAACACACGGTCAAGTTCTTCTAGGGTGTGAACTTCTATCAAAGCACTCATTTTCAAGGCTTTAGCGATTTTCAAAAAGTATTGTAAATCACTATCACTAAGTATGGCAGCGATGAGCAACACCGCATCTGCACCCTGCACCCGCGCTACGTACATCTGATAGGGATAGACGATGAAATCTTTACACAAAAGGGGTAAGTCTACTGTAGCGCGAATCTGAGCTAAATAATCAAAACTGCCTTGAAAAAACTTTTCATCTGTGAGAACAGAAAGACAACTAGCTCCTCCTGCTTGATATTGACTAGCAATGGCTACGGGGTCAAAATCAGCACACAAAACCCCTTTACTGGGTGAAGCTTTTTTTACTTCAGCAATTAATGCTGGTTTGGTTTTTCCTTGTTGTAATGCGGCTAGAAAATCCCGTGGGGGTGGTACATTGGGGATTTGACGCTGTAAATCTTGCAAGGACTGCTGGGAGCGTCTTTGATCTACTTCAACTTCTTTATGCCAAACAATTTCCTCTAAAATATTATTGGGTTGGGCATCTGGTAATGCCACTTGATATTGTACATAGGAAATGGCGATGGCTGGATTGGGTTGTCGGCGACGAATCTGCATATTTGGATTTTAGATTTTGGATTTTGGATTTTGGAAAACAGATAATCCGTTATCCGTTGTTTTTTTGGATTTACCGATTGTCTTTTAAATTAAGATTTGCTCTACATCTGTGGGTGAGTAGGTGTAATGTATGCAAAGTTTTTGGCAGATCCCCGACTTCTTAAAGAAGTCGGGGATCTAAACACCGCGACTCGTCAAAATTAATGTGGCGGAGTACTAGTTGGGAAAAACCTCACCCTGTCCTACGGACATCCCTCGACCTATTATTAAGGAGAGGGAAAAATTTTTGCGATCGCTAAAAGGGGTGATGAGGTTTTTCATGTTTGGTGGTAAGATTTTTTGATGGAGAACTGATAAGTTACAAGTCCTTTGTCATTGCGAAAAAATAACAAAGGATTTAGGTTGAAGATATTTAGGCTACTGCTCGTTTATAAGCTTCATCCAAAACCTCGGAAAGGGTAGGATGGGCGTGAACTAAATGAGCTAGACTCTGTACTTGTTGACGATTAGCAATCGCAGCTGATGCTTCATGGATAATATCAGAAGCATGGATACCAAAAACATGGACTCCCAATACTTCTCCAGTGTCTGGGCGATAAATTACCTTGGCAATACCATCAGTTTCACCTTCAGCTAGAGCTTTAGAATTACCTTTAAAGTAGCTCTTTGCCGTCTTAACAGTAAATCCTTCCGTCTCACCTTTTTCCTTGGCTTGAGCCTCTGTCAATCCCACATAACTAATTTCAGGGTGGGTAAACGCCGCCGCCGGAATGCTGAGATAATCCACATTTTTCTGTTTACCGCAGATATTCTCCACCGCCACAATTCCTTGGGCAGAAGCAGCGTGGGCTAACATCATTTTGCCAGTTGCATCGCCAATTGCCCATAAATGGGGTACAGTTTCCCCACCACTCAACACTGCCATTTTATCGTTAACTGGGATAAAATTACGGCGGTCTAGTTCTACACCCACGGCATCCAAACCGAGGTTTTTAGTGGCGGGAATGCGTCCTGTTGCTACTAAACAAGCATCTACTTCCAATACATCAACATCTTCCTTGGTTTGGAAATTTGCTAATTCAATCACCACCGGGGAACCAGGAGTAATTTTCTTGGCATATATCCCAGAATAGGTTTCTATATCCCTAGGGGTAATTAACACCCGTTCTGCTAACTTAGCAATATCCCGGTCAAAGGTGGGCATCAATTGGGGTAAAGCTTCAATAATGGTGATTTCACTACCCAAAGCCGAGTAAATATCTGCAAATTCCAACCCAATGTAACCGCTGCCAATAATAGCAATCCAATCCGGTAAAGATTCTAACTTGACAGCTTGGTCGCTAGTAAACACTGTTTTACCATCAACCTCTATGCCTGGGGGAACAAAAGGAATGGAGCCGGTGGACAAGATAATATCTTTAGCAGTAATTATTTGTTCGCCACTATCTGTAGTTATACTGACTTTTTGGGTTCCGGCAACTTTCCCCCAACCCCTGATAATTTTCACACCTAAACGTTTGAGGCTGTTGGTTAAATCCCCTTGGATTTTCGCTACTAAATTGGTAGCATGATCTGCGATCGCTTGGCGATCGAATTCCACAGTCCCTAGTTGAATACCCAGAGTCTTCAGGTGATGGGCATTTTTAAGTTCTCGCACACGTCCAGAGGCTGCTAATAATGCCTTAGATGGGATACAACCACGGTTAACACAGGTTCCTCCCATATCCCCTGCTTCAATAATCGCCGTTTTTAAACCGCAGCTAACGGCGTGTAAAGCTGCGCCGTGTCCACCCACACCAGCGCCTATAATTACTAAATCATAATCAAATTCATGACTCACGTTAGTTTCCCCGCGTGCTTTGCCTATATATTTTTAACTGACTGTGTTGTCAGTGTAAGTTTTCTAATTTTAGGCTGTTATCGGATTTTGCGTGATCCATTATGGCAAGTTATTTGTCAAGGGGACGCTTTAAACTAACTATAAATCTCAACTGAACTACCACAGACAATCACATACAGTTTTTCTTTCATCAGTTAAAAAATGCAAATATTTCTTCCCCTTTCCCATTTTCCAGCTCATATCCTCATACATAGTTAGTATATCATGTTACATATACCTCCATGCTATTCACTTAAAGTGAAAACAGAAAACAGAAAATAGACAACAGATGTTTAAGGGAAGCGAGCAAACATCATCAAGTATTTGTAAGGTTTCCGTATTGACATATCGTTATAACTATAAAAGGATGTAGATTAGATATATAACGTGTTTTCGGGCGAATGCACACTATAAAATTACATAATGTCCATAATCCCCAGGTTTACTGATACTATTTGCTAACTATTAGATTACACCATCATAATATATGAGGGAGCCAAATTAGATATGTTAAGAGTATATATTTTAATTATTTGATGATAAATGGAAATTTAAAAACAATTCATTTCATTGAGTCACATGACAACAAATAATAACGAAATATTGATATATGAACGTTATAGAATTATCGAAGAGTTATCAAGGGGTGGATTTGGAATTACTTACCTAGCCGCAGATAAGCTATTGGATAATTTGCTTTGTGTAGTTAAAAAGCTAGAGCCTCAAAAAGCTGATGTGGAAACAGCAAAAAAGTTGTTCCAAAGAGAGGCAACTATACTCGCATATCTCAAGCAAAATCAACAAATACCAAAATATTTAAACTATTTTGAAGATGATACAAATTATTATTTAGTAGAAGAGTATATTCAAGGTAAAACTTTAGATAAGCTTGCTGGGCGCAGTTGGACTGAGCAAGAAACTATAAATTTTCTCCAAGAAATACTTGCAGTTTTACAATATTTGCATGAAAAAAATATCATTCATCGTGATATTAAACCAGCCAATTTGATTAAAAGAGAACTGGACAATAGATTCGTTTTAATTGATTTTGGGGCAGTCAAAAAAATAGATGTTCAATATTTAATATCTGAGCAAAATCCCATCCAAACCATCATCTATACCCAAGGGTACGGCTCTCCAGAACAAATGGAAGGTAAGCCAAGACTAAATAGTGACATATATTCTTTGGGGATGACAGCGATTCAACTATTAACGGGAATTGCTCCTAGGGAATTAATCAGAAATGGGAGAGATGAAGTTATTTTAGATGGCGTGAGCCAACCCCTGGCTGAAATTTTAATCAGAATGGTTTACCGGGATTGTACCATACGCTATCAATCTGCGGAAGAAGTAATTGCAGATTTAGAGGAGATTAGCACTGATATCCCAATAACTAGGGTAAGTAGTAAATCTCGTAATAATATTTATTCTCCAGGGTCAGAGTCACAATATCAACTACTATTATCTAGTAATAATAAGTATCGATTTATTTTCTTAGGCTCTATCTCTTTTATTATATTATTTATTGGAATTGAGTTAGTCAATCCGTGGATCAGACCTTGGTACTATTTATATCAAGGTAATCGCTTATTAGATGAAGACAAATTAACACCTGCATTTCAAGCATTTGCAGATCTCAAAAATCTTAAACCTAATTCTGCCCAAGCATCGAAAGGTCAAGGGGATGTTCGATTTAAACAGGGTCGTTATATTCAGTCTTTAGCTTATTATGAAAGAGCTATTTATTTGGAACCTAATTATATCAAAGCCTTAATTAATCAAGGTAGACTCCTATATTTAATGGGGAGATATGACGAATCATTAGATGCCTATACGAAAGTGCTTAAACTAGAACCAGATAATCCCAATGCTTTGAGTGGTCAGGGTATAGCTTACATGGGTAAACGCCAGTTTGAAAAGGCCTCCGAGTCTTTTAGACAAGTGAGAATTATTCAACCAGAAGACCCCAGAATTTGGAGAGATATTGGTTTTACAGTAGAAAATTTGCAAGGGAGACAAGCTGCAAAAGAATACTTTCAAGCAGCTCTCAAATCCTATGATGAGTTTCTAGATAAAAATCCCAATAAACCTATTTATTGGACAGACAGAGGTTCTGTATTATTAAAATTAAATTCACCTGAAAAAGCATTAAAATCCTTTAATAAAGCACTGAAAATTAATAAGAAATTATATGAAGCTTTAATGGGAAAAGCCAATGCACAAAATCAATTACAACAATATCAAAATGCCCTTTCTACTTTTAATCAAGCGGCTGAAATTCGCCCTGAAGATTATTTAGTTTGGTACAATCGAGGAGAAATACTCCTACATATGATTAAAGACTATCAATCAGCCCTGGAATCATTTGAAAAATCCACCAGACTCAGAAATACTTTTCATCCAGCTTGGGTTGGGAAAGGGATAACATTGCTGGAATTAGAGCGTTATGAAGATGCATTAAATGCTTTCGAGCGAGCTAAAAAAATCGCACCAAAGGATCCATTTATTTGGGCGAATAGGGGTTACGCATTAAGAAAATTAAATAGGATCGAAGAATCACAGGCATCCTATCAAGAAGCAGTTAAATTGGGATTTCCCCCGGAACAAATAAATGATGATCTTTAATAAGAGTTAAGAGTTAAGAGTTAAGAGTTAAGAGTTAATT
>JASJCX010000067.1 GCA_030065255.1 Calothrix sp. MO_167.B42
GTAAACCAAGAAAATATTTGCATTGCTACCAAGCTAGCTGCTTATCCCTGGAGATTAACCCGTACATCCATGGTTAATGCTGGCCAATCTTCCGCCCAAAGGCTAGGGAGAAATATAGATTTAGTACAAATGCACTGGTCTACAGCTAATTATGCACCTTGGCAAGAAGGAACACTTTTAGACGGTTTGGCTACACTTTATCAGCAAGGAGCGGTCAAGGGTGTAGGATTATCTAATTATGGGCCCCAAAGATTGCAATGGGTGCATAAAAGATTTCAGGAACGGGGTGTTCCCATTACCACTCTCCAAGTCCAATATTCGTTGCTGTCTACCTATCCTGTCACCGAATTAGGGTTAAAACAAGTATGTGATGATTTGGGGATAAAATTGATTGCCTACAGTCCTTTAGGATTGGGCATTTTAACGGGGAAATATGCTGATAAAAGTAAGTACCCTCCAGGTATTAGGAGTTTTCTGTTTAAGCAATTAATCCCCAAGGCTCAACCGCTTTTATCCTGTTTGGAAAAGATAGCAGAATCTAGGCATAAAACCATGTCCCAAGTGGCTATTAACTGGTGTATTTGTAAGGGTACAATTCCCATTCCTGGAGCAAAAAATATAGAACAGGCGCAACAGAATGTTGGTGCCTTGGGTTGGCAATTGGATAGTGGTGAGGTTGAAGAATTAGATAGGGTTGCGGCGAGTTTAGACAAAAAAATGGTGCAAAATATCTTTCAGACAAATTGACACTCCCCTTTCTTACAGTTTTCGTAAAACCGATTAATTGCATTCCAAGCACGTTCTGCCGCAGATTGTCGAGCCATTGAATTTAATTCACTTGCAAAACTCTTAACTCTCAACTGTCAACTATCAACCGTCAACCGTCAACTGATAACTATTAAGCACCTCTAGTTAATTGTACTTGCTGCTTACCTAACACCTCTTCGTAAAGCATTTCCAACTGAGTAATATTATTGTTGAGGGTATAACGTTCAATTACCCGTTGTCTGGCTTTTTGTCCCAATAAGGTGGTAATTTCGGGATGATCCTGGAACAAAGGCAACAGGGTTCTTAGTTGCGATCGCGCTTCTTTCGTGTCTAAAACTACACCAGCACCATGCTCCAAGACTTCTCCATCCGCACCCACATCCGTAGCCAAACAAGCCATGCCACAGGCCATTGCCTCTAATAGAGATAGGGATAATCCCTCTACTAATGAAGGTAAAACAAATACATCTGCTCCCCGTAAAATTTCGATGCGTCGATTTTCATCGGCAATAAATCCCAACCAAATTACCCCATGTTCAGAACCATAAAAAGTTTCCAAGGAAGGCTTCAACGGACCATTGCCAACTATGAGTAGTTTACTACCCTCAGACATTTCCGCCTGTTTCCAGGCACGCAGCAAGGACTCTACGTTTTTTTCTGGTGCAATTCGTCCTTGGTAAACAAACAACCGTTCTGCTTGAAATTCAGCTTTAATCTGGGAGATGCCGGGGGAATATTTGATGGCATCCACACCATTGGGGATAACAGCAATTTTAGATTCCGGTACGTGCAACCGTGCTAGCAGTTCCCGTTGAATTTGGGAAAATATAATTACGCGATCGTAATTACCTAAAAATGGTGCGTAAAGTTGATAAGCTAAAAACTGGGTTCCTGATACTAATTTTGCCCCTTTAGCAAATGGCGTGTGAAAAGTGGCAATTAAGGGAATATTTAGTTCTTCACAAATCTCCGGTAGTCGAAAGTCTAGGGGAGATAAAGTCAAAGATGCGTGAACTATATCTGGCTTGAGGGTGCGTAGGGAATGGGTTAATACCTTAGTCGCTTTTAATGTAGGGATAGTGTATACCTGGGATTTATATATAAATGGTAGGGACACTTCCGGACAATTGGGCCAATTATCCCCTTGGGATTCTTCTTGGGCGAAGTGAAGAAAACTAACTTGATGTCCTCTATCAAGTAGGGAATTAGTAATTTCCCGACTGTAGGTTACGTTGCCACAAAAAGGTGACTTTTTTCCAATCCAGGCTATATGCATTGAAGAAGGTTGTTTACTTGAGAAAGTGGGATGATTTAGTCGGCTTGCTATGCATAAGTGTTATGGTTTAAACATAATTACATATGGTTATTTATTCATCAATAAAAGCTGCCATAACCCACTTAAACATAAATTTATAATTTGATTTAAACAGTAGCTGTTTTGATTTATTATGGTTGATCTACTAACAAGATTTACTACTTTTATTAATGCACTTAATTAAAATTTATACAGCATATGGCTGCAATATATTAAATAATATTGGTGCTCTCTCGTTGGAGAGATAAAAGCTCATTGATAGATTAATTTTAGCATAAAGCAGCGATCATATCTCTGCTATGATATTACATAGACTGGCAATTATTTGTGTTTTTAGTTGATAAATTAACTGTGGGAGTTATACCAAGTAAATAGACCCCCTGACAATACTAAGAAAGCTAATGCTAAAAACACTGCTTTTAATCCAATGAAAGTTTCCACTATTCCTACCAATGCCAGGGGCAAGGAAAGGGCAATATTAACTACATTGTTTTGCAATCCAAAAACCTTACCCCGCATTTGTGAAGGGGTTTCCATTTGAATAGTGGTTTGCATGGGGATTCCTACCAATGCTCCGCCCACCCCCAATAGGGCTACTAATGCAAGAATGATCCACAGTTGTTGGCTTAATAATGATAGTCCCACTAGGGATAGGGTCATGACAACACAACCGAGTAAACTGAGGCGGGTATGGGAAAAACGCTGACCAAATTGACCTAAAATGGCTGCTCCCAGGGCAATGCCAATACCACCTGCTGCTAACAAAAAGCCAAATTGTTCTGCTCTTAAACTCGGAATTACTTCTGCTATGCGTACCGCTAGCACAGTTAAGGCTGCGAACACTGAAAACAGGATGGTAAGTTGAATGAGGGCGTTACGTATTCTTAAATTAGTTTGGAGATAGCGTAAACCATCCCGCAGATCTGCTAAAACGTGGGGTTCTGTTTTGGTCTTAATTTTGACTTTTTCCTGGGTATTTAAAAGTAATAAAATCAATCCAGCGATCGCATAACTACCACCAACAACAATTTCTTGACCTAGGCCAGAACTCCCACCAATAATTGACCACAGCTTATCGGCGACTGCTAATACGGGTTCTCCGATGGCAAAACCAATGATTAAGGATGCCATCATTGTGGTTGTATACAATGAGTTTGCCGATAGGAGGTGATGTTCTTCTACTATTAAGGGAATTGCCGCCTGTTCTGCGGGGGCAAAAAATTGAGTCAAGGTAGAAACTGAAAAAGTGACTGCCAAAATCATCACAAAACCCACTGGTAAAAATCCCACGGGTTGCCAATCATGGGTTAACCATAACAATGAAGGTATTGCCAAAACTAAAATTCCCCGCCAGATATTTGTGGCTACCAGTACTGCTTTTTTCGACCACCTATCTACAAATACCCCAGCCACGGAGCCAAATAGGACAGCAGGAATTGTAAAGGCAATCATCAGTGCTGATACCCACCCGCTAATGGTTTCTCCCCCTGATTGGAATTGGTTGTTAATCAAGGCAATCATTAATACTAAATACACCTTATCTGCCAATTGGGAAAAAACTTGTCCTCCCCACAGTGCTAAAAAATTCAGGTTTCTCAGAACTGGCAAAAATCCTTTTTCCGGTAAACCATCTGATGGTATTTCCCCCTTGCCATTTCCAGATTCTATATCTGGTGTTTTCCCCGCACCGGATGGTGGTTTGCCATTCCCAGGTACATCACCATTACTATCTTGACTCGATGGGGATGTTTCTTTTGTTTGAGATTCTGACTGGCTAGAAATATTTCTAGACTCTGGAATGTCTGATGTAGTCTGGGAATTGGTGGGAGAAATACCTTCAGGAGAGATTTCTGGATTTTGAGTGGTATTAGAGGTGCTCGTAGGAAATGAATGCAGGTAATTTGTGGTTTGAGAATTTGTTGCCTTAGGGTTGTTTGAGTGGGTGCTGGGCAATCGTGGCAGGGTGTTATTATCTAACTGCTCTGGAGGTTGCATCATAATTTAGGGGCAAAATAGGAATCTATCAAGACGGCAGAACGAATGGGACGTTCAAAATGATACTGAGTATATTGACGTAAGACTTTTTCTACAAATAACCAGTGTTCATCCCCAGATATATCTTCTGGTATTATCTGTGGTTGTTGTAATTGTTGCAGTTTGTCGAGTTGCTGGGCATTAAGATGATGGGAAAGTTTGGGTACTTCCGTTACAGGTCGAATGGTTTGATTGTCAAGGTGATGAGACTCATTCGCAGAGATAGTGCCATAATTTCCTCCTGCTGACTTTACCACTTTTGCCATTTGCTTTGAGGCTTGTGTCTTTAAATTTTCCCATGCTTGTAGACAAATAGTACCCCCAGAATTGATACTAAATCCCACTCGCCAGTCAGGATTGGTAAATTCTGGTACCAATGGACGTTGTGTCAGACAACAAGTGTCTACCTGGGGTGTAAGCCCAGCTAAGGCTAGGAGTTGAAATATACCGTGAGCTAAATAAGCTAATACCCCTGGGGATTCATCCCCAGATAATCCTTGCAAACGGCTAAGATGGGCATTGAGTAACTCATACAGTTCTACTTGGGGTTGTTCGCTTAATGCTTGTAACAAAACTATCTCGGCTAAATACTGACTGGCTGCAAGTTTTCCTAAATCCTGAGCTAAACCTGGATAGGATTTTATAGTTTGTGCTTGGGTAATTCTATCAAGCGATCGACCCCGAGAAATTAGTAATTCATTCACCACAAACATCCCACTCCTACCTCCTAGGCTGGAAATGGGTTTGCGCGCTCCAGGGGCGATAACACGAATCAGACCTAATTCTGGGGTCAAAATTGTTACAATCCGGTCTGATTCGCCAAATACTTGAGTTTTGAGATTAATTCCAGTGACTTTATAAGTTTTACCCATTCGTTCTGAATTTGTTATCCATAGTCAATCATGTGTTGTGAGTAACAACTTATAATGACTACTCTCCTTTTCTTAGATTATCGCGCTGATGGAGCAAATCTACACTGCGAGATGTTCCCAATCTGGTAGCACCAGCCATAATTAAGTCAAAGGCTTGCTCGATAGTGCGAATACCCCCAGAAGCTTTAATACCTATGGTGTCTTTGACCACGGTTTTAAGTAAGGTAACATCGGCAACAGTAGCGCCGCCATGCCAACCCGTACTAGTTTTGACAAATGCTGCCCCCGCATCCATACTAATTTCTGCTGCGAGCTTTTTTTCCCCATCAGTCAGCAGATTCATTTCTAAAATTACCTTGACTGTTTTCCCTGTTTCTTGGCAAATATCTGCTATTTCCCGATGTATTTCATTGGTTTTCCCTGTTTTTAACCATCCCAAGTTGATGACAACATCCAATTCCGTAGCACCGTTCTCTACTGCTTCTTGTGCTTCGTAAAGCTTGACTGCGGGAGTTGTGGCTCCACTAGGAAAACCAATTACTGTACAAACTTGGGGTTGTTTGCCATGAAGCAGTTCTGCTGCTTGCTTGACATGGATGGGGTAGACGCAAACTGTGGCAAAGTTAAATCTGTCTGCTTGTGCACACCATTGCTTGACTTGTTCTGGTGTTGCTGTTGGGTTTAGCAGGGCATGATCTATAAGTGGTGTAATATCAATATCAGGATAGTCCCCTGCCATTAGTCTTTAGTGATTACGAATTCAAGTTATGCCTAAATTTTACGAAATTATGAGCTATTTTGGGTAGATTAAATCCTATATCATCCAGGATCACGGATTTATATGGATTGAAGGATGACACGGATGATTATCTGGGTGGAGGAAAAAGAATGTGCCAATGAAAATTTTTTCGCCACCTAGGTTGAAAAGGAGTTATATCATGTTAGCTTAATTACTTATAATTTCTGCTTGATTCACCCCAACCCTCTCTTACCCTCTCCTTAATAGGTCGAGGGTGCCGCAGGTGGGTGAGGTTTTATAAGTATTCATCCGTACATAATATTATTTATACTCTATACAGGTTAAGGCTTATTTTTTACTCTGGTTCATCACGGAAAAATTCCATAACCAATAAGGTGAGACGGGAAGCGTCATAAATATCCCTTCCCGACTCCCGATTCCTTACTACCGATGTGGGAGAAATCCCAAAAATAAATTTTTCAGTTGCTAGATTTAAACTGATTTTTGTGATCCCCCGATAAATTCCAACTAACCCACTGCATTCTCCACAGCTATTATTTCCTTCCCAGAGGCTTCTGGTAATAAACGATTCACTCCTTGCTTAACAAAACTTTGCATGAATCCAATCTTCTGGTTTTGCTCAAAGACGTTTTGCAAAGTTTGGCGCAACCGATCGATATTTAAGCCTTCACTGGTATCTAAAGCGATTTCTTGCTCTTGGAAATATTCCACCAAACTTAAACCCGCTAACCTAGTCAGGTATGCTGCACTCAACCCTTCCACTAAACCGCCCGCAACAAAGGTAATGGTGTTAGTTTTGAGTACAGTAGTAATTGCTTTGGTGGAAAGTTCTACTAAACCTAGTTTCAACATCAAGCCTCCCATTTCCCCGGCTACGGTTTTCCCTTGTTCTAGGGAGAATTTTTGTTGATAAATACCGCCCAAATCTACTACCATTTGACCACTAATTGCTGCCGTTGCCACAATATCGAGGGCTGGTATGGGGTTGGCAAAGGCTGCTGCTGCGGCTATCCACTGATACTGTTCTACGATAGGGCAAGCGCGATTACGTCTAATTCCATTTAAGCTGTCTTTAGCTTCAGTTTGCAACAATACTGCCTTTCTCATGGTAGTTGCCCATACCAGTTGTTGTCCCCCCTGGGCAATAATTTCCCCTAATTGCTGGGTTAATTGCTGGATATCTGGTGCTGGTTGTTCCATCCACTCTTGCAAGGAACCATCATCATTGTGTTTGCGGACTTTGATTGGTAGGGGAGATGGTGCGGCTGCAACGACTGCCCAGTCAACCCGTTGTTGTAGGGACTGTAATATACTAGCCCGTTCGTCTGGCAAATATTGGTCTTGTTTGTTAAACACCACCATCAGTCTTTGTTGTGGGGCTTTTAACTGCTGTAGGGTTTGCAGTTCTGTATCGGTTAAATCACCGTTTGCTAAAAACAAGACATAATCAGCAGCGTTAGCATTGTCTAATATGGCTGTATCTGATGTTGTTGAGGCTTGTGCAAACAAGGGTTGTGTTTCTTGGAATGTTACTTGTTTGCTACTGTGTTGCTGCCATTTGCCTTCTAAAGCCCCAATTAAGGTGGTTTTTCCCACAGATTTCCCACCAGTAACAGCTAAGTTAATATTTTGCCTATCCAAATCAGCACGTAACTGGGGAATTTGTTCTTTTACAGATGCCAGGTAGGATTCATCAACGGGATTATCTACTTCCTGTTCTAACCTATTGATAATAACTTCTGCTTTAGATATGGCATTTTCTACAGTTTGCCGATCGCTTGGTAAAGTATCTGTAACATCATCAAGTTGGGGATGTTTACGTTTCCACAACCACAAACCACCGCTAATGACTAACAGGCTCAAGAGACTAAATTCTCCCACTTGCACTATGGAATCGTACCAGCTTTGTAATATCCATAAGGAAAATGAGAGTGCCAATCCTCCTACTAAGATTGGTCGTCGCAACTTCACAACCATGATTCACCGCACTTTATTGGCTAGTTTTCTTCAGAATATCTCAAAAATCTCAGAATTTTAGATTTTGGATTTTAGATTTTGGATTTTAAATTTAATAATTAATTGCTAATTCCTACTAATTGGGTAACACAGAAGTCATTACCCATTAAATAATAAACCTCTGTAAATCTTCTGATTACAGAGGTTCACATTTATTAAATTTGGTAGCGGGAAGTGGATTTGAACCACTGACCTTCGGGTTATGAGCCCGACGAGCTACCAGGCTGCTCTATCCCGCGTCGCTTCGTCTTTCACAAGTATAACCCAACATTATTATTTTGGCAACTACAAAATTGATAATTCTCCAGTAACTTCCAGACGCTTGTATTGGTCGAAGGTGAGAAACTTTTCCCCTAAGGCTTCTGCAACGCTGGGAGTAATCCAACCCAGTTGTTGTAGTAAATGGATGGCAACGGCATATTTGGCTCTTTTGGCACCATCTATAACTTTAATTGCTAATCCCATGCCTTCACCGAGCATACCTAAACACTGTACCCCTTCTGCCCCAGATTTGCTGACTAATTCCCCTGGGGTTAAGCGCATGAGTTCGGTGTCAAATTCCCCATCTCCTGCTACCATTTCTGGATGATGGGTCATGGCACGAACAATACGTTCCATATCCAAGTTGTCACGGGAGGCAAGACGGGCATACAGTGATGCCATTTGCCCTAGTTGCATCAAATAGGTGGGTGCCCCACAATCATCATGGGCACTAATAAATTCTGCAGCTGGCATCCGCAGTACTTCTGCAACTTTGTTTAAAATCAGTTGTTGTACTGGGTGTTTGCGTTGTAAATAGTTATGTAAAGACCAGTTAAGCTGCTGACATACAGCTAACATTCCTGCATGCTTGCCAGAACAGTTATATTCTAAGGGACTACGTTTGCCTGGAGGGATAGGACATTGGAGCATGGAGGAATCAATATCAGCCCGCCACAAAATATGAAATACTTGCCTGACTTGCTGTATGGTACCTTTGTGGGAGCTAGTAATGATTGCCAGATCGCGATCGCTCAATTTATAGCTTTCTAGGGTACCTGTGGTTGTTACCCCTAGGGCTTGGAATGGTTTGAGTGCTGAACGGATAAATGTTGCTGTTTCTGCATTCCCAGCCACGGAAAGCACTCTCCCCCTCTCGTCACAAACAGCCGCATGGACTATATGTCGGGATTCAATAATGCCTTCTCGCAGTAGCCTAACTTCTAATGCAGTGGCTTGAGTTCGTTTTCCCATTGTCATGGGCTAAGTTTCACCAAATAATAATTGATTATGTAAAATTCTAGTCTGGTTTTTTTATTACTATGAATTGTACTGATTGCACTCACCCATAGCAAATTTCCCTAGACTAGGTGCCAAACTATGGTACCAGCAAAGAATAATGCAGCCAACCCCGCAAAGGTAGTTTGTAACCTACGGATAATTGGCTTGATTTCGTAGCTGACAATTAAGCGATCGCGTGCTAATAATTCCTCTGGTTTAGTCCAATTTTGACCATCATACCATCCAGATTCTTCATAGAATATCACTGAACTGAACAGGCGATCGCGGACGTAAGACCATCCTAAATACAAACGTACTAGAGCTAGTATCACACCAATACTAGCTCCGGCTGCACTGCACAGAAAAAAATGACCAAATTGTTTATAGGGGGAGAAACTAGCTGCTGTTACTGGTGCTGCTAATACCAAGCACAAGGCCCAAATCCCAGCCATTTTTCTGAGGAATTTGTACCAATTGTGGGTACAGTCACTAAACAACCATCTAGATTTTAATTCCTCATATTCATTGAGTGGTTGCTGGTCGGTGGGAACTGGGCAATTAGACAGGGAAGAATAGGTCATGCGAATGTGCTCCCACCATCGTTACCAATCTGCAATTCTACTTTTTCTGCATGGCCCCAAAATGCCTCTAAGTTGTAAAATTCCCGCTCTTTTGGCATCATAATATGAACAATTACATCGCCGTAGTCTTGCAATACCCAACCACCTTCTCCCTTTCCTTCCGTACTTAAGGGAAGACGTTGGTATTCTGTTTTGATTTTACCTTCAATCGAATCTGCGATCGCCCTGACTTGCACTCGGGAATAGCCAGTCATCATCAGGAAATAATCGGCGATATAAGAAACTTCTCTTACCTTTAACACTAAAATGTCCGCTGCTTTCCGATCTAATGCGGCTGTGACAATAGTTAAGGCTAGTTGTTCGCTGCTTTCTTCCCCACCAGTTTTAGCTGTTGAGGACTTAATTACGTCATCGGTTAAGGCAACAGATTGCTGTGAAAAACTACTTGAGAAATAATCAGACATTAAACCTCGACTACTTTTTTATTGATAAAAATTTGTTGCAATTACATAAAACTAAAAATTTTAGGATGCAACTGTATAAGTGGGTTTTTCTGAATAGTGACATACTCCTACACTAATTTTAGTCCCATACAGTGTAGGCTTCTCAGAGACTCCCGGTATTCCGTCGGACATGAACTGTGCCTCTTTCAGAGGAGCTTTGCTAACGCGCAGCGTCTTTGAAGGAGATACTTTGTTTAGACTGTACGAGATGCCCCTGTACACAGTTGAACAATACAAAAAATGTTCAATCCTTTGTACTGTCAGAGTTTTACCTACCCACAGACAGGCACACTTCAAGTGTCTAGTTACTGGGTAGAACCCTATACTCTGAGTTATCAAGGTTCTGTCAAACAGATGACCAGCATTTTCGGCTTTGCCATCTAGTATCATTTTAATAGAAATATCATTGGTGAACAAAATATATGCTGAACCATTCATTCCACGCTCCTCTACGAGTGGGACGTGAGACTTCTGCGGGTTTTAGCTAACAAAAAAATCAGTTCCTATGGATTGATATGGGCTATGGATTGTTGAGATTTCCATTGTTGCAGAAACCTGTTACGGGTAGCAATGATTCGAGGATGAATCATCCCAGGACTATTGACCAAAGATTTCAAAGAATAGTCACACACTTGCCACACAGCCCCATCAATGTTTTTTCTACTCATTTGTCGCAAAGCTGACAATTCTGGATTATTGCCCCTGCCTGGTTCTAAACTATCGGCTAAGAATACGATACAACATACCGGACCCATGTCTGGTCTACCTAAAGTGTGATTGGCGATCGCTTGTAATATTTCTTTATCTTCAATCCCAAATGTATCTCTAGCGACTATAGCACTCACGTCTGCATGCAATAGGTGGGGGTTGGAATTCATAATTTCATCAATCTCCAAGCCTTCTATTGATGCCATTTGCAACAGTTTGTGTGCAGGAAAATATTTTGCCAGATCGTGCATTAATGCAGCTTGTGCAGATTTTTGGGGTTCTAGTTGATGTTGAAGGGCTAGTTCTTTAGCCATTTGTTCAACTCTGAGAATATGCTCAATTCTGGAAGCTTTGACATTTTCTGCTAGCCAAGATAAAACTTGTTCCCGCACCATGGCAATGCACCCAAAGAGTAAAAATAAAGGTCAGATACTTTTATTTTATCCTGAGTTTTAATTTGTAATGCTCAATCTACGATCTTGTCAATGGATGCATCACTGAATGAATCTGGAGGAACATAAGTAGCTTCCAAGCCCACCTGCTAACTATTTCATTATCTTAAATTTTCAATCAAAAATGCTATTGGTTTAAACTTCCTGTTTTGAAACTATGGCTGAATCAATCACTGAACGTTCGCCCACAGCTTTTTCCAGCAAGGACTCGTAGCTTTTTAAAGCTTGCTCAATGGTGTAGTGCTTTACAGCATATCGGCGATTGTTGTAGCCCATGTTTTTGACTTTTGCCGGATTTTTATACAATTCTAAAATTGCCTGTGCTAATGCTTGGGGATTTTCTGGGGGGATTACCGCAGCACCACCACTTTTTCTAATTGTCCTTGCTGCTGTACCATTGCCGGGTACGGAAGCGACAATTGCTCTACCGGTAGCCATTAACACTTGAATTTTCGATGGCATATTAAACCCAATAATATTTTTCTTCTGGATTACCAAACTCAAATCAGCCGCAGCGAGCATTTCTGGCAAACGTTCCCTTGGCTGAAAGGGCACAAGTAATACATTATCTGCCCCACATTTTTCACATTCATGACCTAATTTTTGCAGTCTTTTTTCTTGTCCGACAATCACAAATGCCATATCTGCAATATTCCCCAACATAGCAGCAGCTTTGACTACTGTTTCTAAGCCTTGGGTAAGGGCAATATTCCCAGAATATAAAACCACGAATTTACCTTGCAGATTGTGGGCTTGGCGGAAGTAATTCTTCTGTTTTGGTAAGGGTCGGATAAAATTTGTATCTACCCAATTAGGAATATGGACAATTTTATTCCCATCAACTCCCTTCCCCTGCAAATTTTCGATAAAACCATCTGCAATGACGCTAATTTGAGTGGCGTTTTTGTAGGCAAATTTTTCTAAACCTGAAAGTAATTTAATCCAAAAGGGATTTTTGAGTAAACCAACTTTAACTGCCGCTTCAGGTAATATATCTTGCAAATTCAATACTACAGGGCACCTATACAACCATCCCAAAAGGGTAGAAGTAACACAACCTGGTAGGGATGGTGATGTAGTTAATATGACATCTGGTCGCCAACCCATGAGTGCTGGAATAAAACTGAAAATGACAAAACTGGCATCTAAAAGAAACCGCTCTAATAAATTTGGATTGGCACGAACCCAAACATAGCTACGCTGAATTTTTACGCCGTTTTTATATTCAGTATGAAACAATTTACCCCGATAATTTTCATAAATTTTGCGCTCAGGGTAATTGGGCATAGCAGTCACCACTCTGACTGTATGTCCTCGTTTGACTAACCCTTCTGCCAATTCAGTCATCAAGGGAGCAATACCAATTGGCTCAGGATAGTAGTTGTAAGAGTAAATTAAAATTCTCATTTCCAATTCACCAGAATTAGCCTGGTTTGGCTTGATTATTTTTTGTTGTTCATATAATGCTGATTACCAACATCAATACTCTCAATTCTCTATTCAAATATCTTTCCTGTCAGCTTCTTCTCAGTAAAGATTGAGTAAAATAATACTTTTATACTGAGATTATACTATGACGTTATTTGACATTTTACTTAATATCCATATAGTTGCATTAATTAATTTTACATAAGATCAAAATTATGTATTTCTAACTAACTTCAGTTGGAGTGAAGCAGGTATGCAAATACTTAGAAATATGACAAAATCAAGTCTCTAGCTCCCTCAAGCTAACTAGTACTGTTAAGTATGAGCAATCAATTGTAGCTAATTGCTCCTCTATAGACATCATTTTTGACAGTAATGTTTCTGAAACTCCCTGATTTTCAGGCTATAATGGGGTGATGTTAATCCCGATAAACTAAAAAATTAAACACATAAGGTTTAAGTAAATTTAACCATAGTATATTTAGCTTTGGGTATCTAGAAATTTATTTTCAACGGATATCACTAGTGACAATGGGAAAGCTAAATTAAACTGGAGTAGTCAAGACTGATTCCTTGGCAAGAAACCGAAACATCCCAGAAAGGATAAATTTACGGAGTTCATCAGATCATGAAAGAATTAGTGGTAATTGCTTTAATAGTGGTTTACGCAGGTGGCTTTTGGAGGTTTTGGAGTGGTTTTGAGAGAACTAACTTTGCTCGTAGTCTCGTCAACCGTGTCGCCCTATCTTTTTTATGGCCTGCTCTGTTTATTGCGAATAAATCCTACCGTCGCAACTTTAGAAAAGCCCTCAAAGGTTGATTTCCATCCAAAGTAATATTAAATTATTTAAATTTATCAAGTTGCTGCAAGTGGGGTGTATTTGGTTAATTGGCGGTACTCAGGAGAGTGCTACCTTGGCATTAGCGATCGCTCAAGAGCAAATTCCTTGTATCGTTACAGTAACCACAAATTCAGCAAAATTGCTCTATCCAGATGTTAATGGTTTACGGGTCTGGGTAGGGCGTTTATCTGCGGAAAAATTGCGGGAATTCTACCAGGAACAACAAATTATCGCCATTCTGGATGCATCCCACCCCTACGCGGTGGAAATTTCTCAAATGGCGATCGCTATTTCCCAAGAATATCATGTTCCTTATTTACGTTACGAACGTCCTACTGTAGAAGAATTTCAGGAACATGGGCAGGTTATTTATCTAGATGGTTTTGAGCCATTGTTAGCGGGAGATTATCTCACCGGCCATCGGGTATTACTAACCCTAGGATATCGACCTTTACAGATGTTTAAGCCATGGCAAAATCGAGGGACTTTGTTTGCCAGATTACTTCCCTCTACCACAGCCTTGTCAGCGGCTTTACAGGCTGGATTTACCCCAGATAGATTAATTTGCTTGCGTCCCCCCATTTCGGCTAATTTAGAACAAGCATTATGGCAAAATTGGGGGATTTCCCTTGTAGTCACCAAAGCATCGGGTAGTGCTGGGGGAGAGGATGTTAAACATAAGGTTGCAGCCCAGTTAGGTATACCATTGATAGTCATTAAAAGGCCCCTGGTTAACTATCCTCAACAAACCAGTGATGTCTCAACCGCTATAGAATTTTGTCGATCAATTTTGGATTTTAGATTTTAGATTTTGGATTTTCAAAAGCAGATAATCCGTTGTCTATATTGGATTTCTTCCCTTGGGGGATATAGCTACGGTGTACACACAAGTCCTACCCATATTTGTTTCAGTCTATGAATGCCCCCTAAATCCGCAACTTTGGGGGTACCTGAGGGACTTTGATATAGGATTATTATTTGATTTTTGAACAGAACTCAGTACACTTTCTGTACCCTGTACCCTCCCCCTACAAGTCAATTCACAAATCAAACCGGATTCCTATATCAGATGTGGCACCAAAAATGGTTTGTTTGCATTTTGTTATGGATAAACAGTATAAAAAAATACCAAAAAATATTGATTATTTAAGTGAAATTACAATCTATTCTGTTCATAAGATATGCCAATCAAGAGAATCAAATAGGTTGTGTAAAATATTATTAAGAATTGTATTTTAAATTTAACAGCCTTAAAACTTTACTAGTGCGTTGCTTCCATAATTATGAAAATACCTCAACTTACTCAAAAAGAGACTCGCAAACCGCGACTCAATTCAGCATTTAAAGAATTGATGCAAGTCCACTGGTGGATGGCTGGGGCCTATCTGGTTTTATTTTGTACAGGTTCGTTGATGGCTAGGCTGGAACGGGGTCAGTTTTTGCGTGGTGACTTGTATGATTTTCACAAGTCCATCGGTGTACTGACCATGGCATTATTAACTTGGCGAATTTTGACATTATTGCGAGTTTGGTGGCGTAAATACACTAAACGTACTCCTAAATTATCTTCAGCTTGGTGGCGGACTTTTGCTCTGCACACTAGCTTATATATATTCATGTGGGGAGTACCTATTACTGGTTTTTTGCTTTCAAATTCGTTTCAAGCCAACAATGTTAAGTTTTTCTGGGTTACCCTACCGGATATTTTTCCCCAAAATGAAGCAATGGTGGAAATAGGGCGTAGTTCACATTTTTGGCTGTCTTATACGTTTTTGGCATTTATCGTCGTCCATATTTTGACATATTGGAAAGTGGTAAGGGCAAATTGGCGACGGCTGGTAAATTTTGTCAGCCAGAAAACTGGGAAAGTTAAGAGTTAAGAGTTAAGAGTTAAGAGTTAAGAGTTAAGAGTTAAGAGTTAAGAGTTAAGAGTTAGGAGTTAAGAGTTAGGAGTTAAGAGTTTTAATTTCTTCACTCCTCACCTCCTCATCTCCTCATCGCCTCATATTTTATTCAGGGGTGTGGTTTAACCAGTAGCATATATTTAAAATGCTTGAATCCACTCTTTGACAGAGTATTCAGTCCAAATCCCATTTTGCCAATAAGGGTCATTTTCCACTAGTTGACGCACAGTAGTTTCATCTTCCGCCTCATAAATGCCAAATACTTGAGTTGTATCCTTTGTTGGCCCAAGAGTGATGAGTACCCCAGATTCTTTTTGTTTTGTTAGTCCATCTAGATGTGCTTGACGATAAGGAGCGCGTTTTTCCAGCGCATTATCGCAGTAACTTCCCCACATGATATATTTAGCCATAGCCCGTTGTGATTCTTGCTGATTAAGTCTCTTCAAAAGTTTAAGACACCACGGCAATCATGCATACTTTAAAATAATAATTGTCCAGTAAGTAACACCGGTCAAATTAAATATAAAACCTCACCCCCATCCCCTCTCCTTATTAAGGCTACGGTGTACATACAAGTAATTAAATTTAGCCAAGTCCTCACTGAAACGCCCCCTAACCCCCAATTTTGGGGGAACAAGAGTTATCAAAGTCCCCCAGGTACCCCCCTCACAGGGGTAGGCTTTTTACAATTGGGTGTTGGTTAGACAAGGATGACAAGGTGGGAAAGTAGACAAGGCTTCGGCCGTGAGCTCAGCCGAACGGGAGGAAAACCGACCCAAAAAAGTACGGTTCCCAAAAATACAAACTGGCTCAAAAGCCTATTTGACCGTTAAACAATCTTCCTTGTCTACCTGTCTTCTAATCTCCCAAGTCTAACCCCAACCGAAATGTTAAAAACCTACCCTTGTGAGCAGGTACCCCCAGGTATCCCCAGGTACCCCCAGGTACCCCCAGAATTGGGGGTCACGGGGGCACACGGGGGCAGGGGTCACGGGGGCCCAATAGACTCAAACGAAGACAGACAGGACTTGTGTGTACACGTGAGCCTTATTAAGGAGAGGGGTGCCGTGAGGTGGGGTGAGATTAAGTCTTACATTTAATTACGCCTATCTACTTAAACACAAACAAATGGATACAAATTCTCAGATTTATCCGCTCAAAGGAAATAAATTCCCTTAAATAGATATAGAACCAATCTAAAATCTAAAATCTAAAATCTAAAATTGCATGAGTACGCTGACATTACCACTATTAAGAGATCCCCAGGTTTTAGAAAGCCGTTTGCGAGAAATGCCATCGGAACCGGGAGTGTATTTAATGCGGGATGGTAGCGATCGCATTATATACATAGGTAAGTCCCGAAAATTGCGATCGCGGGTTCGTTCTTATTTCCGGGAATCCCAACGCTTAAGCGAACGTATTGCCACCATGGTAAAACAAGTGACAGAAATTGAGTTTATTGTCACTGATACGGAAGCTGAAGCTTTAGCGTTGGAAGCGAATTTAATTAAGCAACACCAACCCTATTTCAATGTGTTGCTCAAGGATGATAAAAAATATCCTTATGTTTGTGTTACTTGGTCGGAAGATTATCCGCGAATTTTTATTACCCGTAAGCGTCAATTAGGTAAGGCAAAGGATAAGTACTATGGACCCTATACAGATTCTCGTTTATTAAGGGAAGTATTACACCTATGCAAGGGGATTTTTCCCCTCAGACAAAGAAGACAACCTTTATTTAAAGAACGTCCTTGTTTAAATTATGATTTGGGCCGTTGTCCGGGGGTTTGTCAAAAGTTGATTTCCCCAGAAGAATATCGCCAAATTGTCCAGAAAGTGGTGATGGTATTCCAAGGAAGAACCCAGGAGTTGATACAAATTCTCACTGCCCAAATGGAACAAGCTGCGGAAAATTTGGATTTTGAAGCAGCTGCTAGGGCTAGGGATAGTATTGCTGGATTAAACTCCCTCAATGCCGAGCAAAAAGTTTCCCTTCCTGATGATACCGTATCCAGGGATGCCATCGCCCTGTCAGCAGGTACGGAACACACTTGTATTCAATTATTTCAGATACGGGCCGGTAAGTTGGTGGGAAGACTGGGGTTTATCGCCAATAGCCATGCAGAACCCGGTGCAATTTTACAAAGGGTATTGGAAGAACATTACCAAGCTGCGGATGGGGTGGAAATTCCCACGGAAATTTTGGTACAGCATGAGTTACCAGAGGGGGAAATGTTAGCGGAGGTGCTGACTCAGCGTAAAGCCAAGAAGGTGAATATTTTATCCCCTCAACGCCAAACTAAGGCAGAATTAATTGAGATGGTAGAGCGCAATGCTGAATATGAATTGCAAAGAATGCAAAAATTTAGCGATCGCAATCAACAATCAATGCAAGACTTAGCTACCATTTTGGATTTACCTGAATTACCCCACCGGATTGAAGGTTACGACATTTCCCATATCCAAGGTAGTAATGCAGTTGCTTCCCAAGTAGTATTTATTGATGGTTTGCCAGCCAAGCAGTACTATCGCCATTATAAAATTAAGAATCCTACGGTCACAATTGGACATTCCGATGATTTTGCCAGTTTAGCCGAAGTAATTCAACGGCGCTTTCGTAAATATGTGGAAAATCCCCAATTACAGCGCATAGGCAATTCTGACTGGCCAGATTTAGTTATGATTGATGGAGGGAAGGGTCAACTTTCATCCGTAGTTGCTGTGCTGCAAGATATGAATTTGTTAGATGATTTACGGGTTGTCAGTTTGGCCAAACGCCGGGAGGAAATTTTTCTTCCAGGAGAGTCCCAACCCCTAACAACTGATGCGGAGCAACCGGGGGTACAATTATTACGACGTTTACGGGATGAAGCACACCGTTTTGCCGTTAGTTTTCATCGTCAACAACGCACTCAAAAATTAAAGCGATCCCGTTTAGATGAAATTCCTGGTTTAGGACACCATCGTCAAAAACAGCTTTTGGCACATTTCCGTTCCCTTGATTATATTCGTCAAGCCACACCCAAACAATTAGCGGAAGTTTCGGGAATTGGCGAGCATTTGGCCCAAGAAATTTATGATTATTTTCACGTTTAATTGATTTTTATGAGGTGATATTATATTTAGTTGAACAGGTTAGTTATCATTAAGGGCTCACGCAAAGGCGCAAAGACGCAAAGAAGTTGGCTAAGAATTTGTTATCGTGATTAATTAGGGGAACCAACCTGATATACTAAGCCTAGTTTCTAATTAAATTAATCGCCATTTTGGGACTGGTTTTATTAACAATAATTTCACCCAGTTTGTTAATTTTGAATTGTTTATGGGGAAATGCTTTTCTATTCAAATAACGCAATAATCCCACGGTGCGAAAATATTGATCGATGTAAGGTGTACCCCTACGAGTCATGCGCACAGGGATAATTTTACCGCCAACTAAATCACCCCACTGATTGAGCTTAACCTCTAAAATCATGGAATAACCAGCTTGTGCCTTTGTAGATAAAGTCCGGTATCCTAGGAAGTTTCCCAAAGAATAGGCAATGAGTTTGTCCTTATAAATCTCCATTGCTCTGGGTACATGGGGACCGTGTCCCAGAACTAAATCCGCCCCCGCATCAATCATAGTTCTGGCAAACTTAATACTATTACCCCGATTTTCCCCATAAAAATATTCATTTTGATTCTTCACATACAGGGCTTTTGGTCCTTCTGCACCCACATGCATAGATACAACCACAATATTTGCCCTTCTTTTTGCTGCTTTCACCAAAGCGGAAGCAGTTTGTAAATCGTGGATGGAATTGTACCTTTGATAAGGAGCAAAACCAATCATCGCAACAGTCATATTTTTCTTTTCTAAAAACAGAATTTGATTTTTATGACCAACTGTTTGAATACCATAATTGGCGAAGTTTTTCACTGTATCTCGAAATCCGACTTTGCCAAAATCGAAAGCATGATTGTTAGCTATATTGAACACATCAAAACCAACATCAGCAAATAATTTGGCATAGCTTGGTGGAGAACGAAAAGCAAATACTTGTCCTCTGCTAATATCTTTAGGGGTATGGGGATGGTTAGTCAGAGTGCTTTCAAAGTTACCAAATAATAAATCGGCTCTTTTTAAATATTTCCTCACTGATGGGCGAATCAAGCGATTTTTATTCCGGGGAAGTCTGTAATTAGGATAATTAGTTCCCGGGATTACGTCTCCAACTGCTTGGATATTGATAGTTTCTGCAACAGTAGGTTCGGGGAGGAAAGGGGGTAACTTATGAAAATCTGGCAATAGTTTAGAAGCTTTAGCAACTTTACTGGTGGTAGTACTTGCATGGGATGGTTGCAATTGACCAAAACGGATAAATAATCCGATGCCAATACCCACAGAAAAGCAACAACTGAGAAAACTCAAAGATAGCAACCGTCCTAATTGCCGATTAATCATGGATGCACTCCTCATATTCTGGAATTATTTTACATCAGAAAAGAATCCTAATTTTGGCGTTGCCCAATTGAACTATGAATTTATGATTGCTATCTAGCAAAAGCCCCCTAAATCCCCCAATTATGGGGGACTTTGAAAATTATTGTCCCCCCAATTTTGGGGGTTAGGGGGCGTTTCAGTGAAAGCTTGGCTAAATTAGATAACTTGTATGTACACCATAGAAGTGGGTTAAAACTCTCCCGCTAAAGCATCAACACAACGCTCGCACAGTAAGGGATGTTCTGATGATTCTCCCACATGGGTAGAGTAATTCCAACAGCGATCGCATTTTTGTCCTTCTGCTTTCACTACTTCAACTACTACATCAGCATCAGTCGGTGCAGAATCCATTAGTTCAACTTGAGAAGCTATAAATAGATAACGTAATTCATCTACCCCATTACCTTGTTCTTTTGAACTATGGGAATTGGGATTGAGGGTTTGCAAACGCTGACGTAATTTCTCATCATTAACATAAAGTTTTATCTTGGCTTCTAGAGAAGAGCCGATAAACTTTTCAATGCGGCGCTGTTCTAACTCCTTATTTACTTCTGTGCGAATTTTCCGCAACTCTTCCCAAAAAGCGGCTAATTCGGGATTATGCCATTTATCTTCTACCTGCACCCAACCAGCTTCAAACACCGATTTATAGGGTGTTTTATAGGGAAGAAACTGCCAAATATCCTCCGCCATATGACATAACACAGGTGCGATTGCTCGGGCGATATTTTCCAACGCAATCTGCAACACCGTTTGACAACTGCGGCGACGGAAACCATCGGCTGCGCTGATATACAATCTATCTTTCGCAGCATCCAAATAGAAGTTGGATAAATCCACCACACAGAAATTTTGTACCGTTTGGAAAAAGCGGAAAAACTGGTAATTATCAAAGGCTTTTGTCACATCACTGAACACCTCCGTCATCCGATGCAACATATACTTATCTAATTCCGGTAACTCCTCAAAGGGAACAGCATCCTTTTGGGGGTCAAAATCATGTAAATTACCCAACAAAAACCGGGCTGTATTGCGAATCTTTTGTCGCACATCCCCCATTTGCTTGAGGATATTCATACCCAAGGGTACATCCGAGGTGTAATCTACCGAAGACACCCACAACCGCAACACATCAGCACCATAGGGAGGTTCTTGCTTTTGGTTTTTCCCACCATTAATCACAACCCTAGGATCGACAATATTTCCCAAGGACTTACTCTGCTTCCGTCCTTGTTCATCCAAAGTAAAACCGTGGGTTAACACAGTTTTATAGGGTGCAATCCCATTGACAGCCACACTAGTAAGCAAACTCGATTGGAACCAACCACGGTGCTGATCCGAACCTTCTAAATATATATCAGCAGGGTAACGCAATTCCGGACGCTGCTTAACTACCGATGCCCAGGAAGAACCGGAATCAAACCATACATCCATAGTATCCGTACCTTTACGGTAAGACCTACCATTATTGCGGTAACTTTCCGGTAACAATTCCTCCACCGACAATTCCCACCAAGCATCAGAACCCTTTTCCGCAATAATAGCTTGCACGTGGTTGATACTTTCCTCATTCAGCAGGGGTTCCCCCGTTTCCTCATCATAAAATACCGGAATTGGTACACCCCAATTACGCTGACGGGAAATACACCAATCAGAACGCTCCGCCACCATAGGCGTAATCCGGTTTTCCCCTTGGGCCGGAATCCATTGTACCGAAGAAATAGCCTTAAGCGCCTCTTCCCGGAAACCAGCCACGGAAGCAAACCACTGTTCTGTGGCCCTAAAAATCGTTGGCTTCTTCGTCCGCCAATCATAGGGATACTTGTGGCTATAGGCTTCTTCCTTCAACAAACAACCCGCCTGGGTTAAAGCATCAATTATCCCCTGGTTACCATCCACCAGCACATTCAACCCCGCAAACCGTCCCGCTTCTTCCGTAAACTTACCAGCATCATCCACAGGGGAGAGAATCGGCAAACCATAACGCTGACCAACAATGTAGTCTTCTTGACCATGGCCAGGGGCAGTATGTACCAACCCCGTACCCGACTCCGTAGTGATGTAATCCCCGCCAACCACCACCGGACTTTCGCGATCGAACAGGGGATGCTTGTAAGTTGAATGTTCTAAATCTTGCCCCTTGAATGTGGATTTTACGGTTAATTGCAATCCTAAAGTCCCAGCTAGACTCTCAACTAAGTCAGCTGCGACAATCAAATACTTGGCAACGGATACAACGGATGTAGCGGATGATTTGTCTGCTATGTCCGACTTACTAGCGAGTGATTCATCCGTTACATCCGCGACAGCATCCGTTGCCAGTGATTCATCCGTTACATCCGCTACAGCATCCGTTGCCAATTCCACCACCGCATAATTCAACTCACCATTCACCGCCACCGCCAAATTACCAGGGATAGTCCAAGGAGTCGTCGTCCAGATAGCCACAGCCAAACTTGGCAAATACTCCACCAACTGGGATACACCATCCCCCAAACTCTTCACTGGGAAAGCAGCATAAATACTGCGGGAAGTATGCCCTTCTGGATACTCCAACTCCGCTTCCGCCAAAGCAGTCCTGGAACTGGGACTCCAGTGAACCGGCTTTAAACCCCGGTATATGTATCCTTTTAACACCATCTGCCCGAAAACACCGATTTGTGCAGCTTCATATTCCGGCTTCAGAGTCAGATAAGGGTTTTCCCAGTCACCCCAAACACCATAGCGTTTAAAACTTTCCCGCTGTTCTTTCACCGTCGTTAGGGCGAATTCTTTAGCTTTCTGTCGCAATCCCAAAGGACTGAGATTTTGCCGTTCTGCGGACTTCATTTTTTGCAGAACTTTCAGCTCAATGGGCAAACCATGACAATCCCAACCCGGTATATAACGAACCTTACGCCCTTTTAATAAATGGTAACGGTTAATAATATCTTTTAAGATTTTGTTTAAAGCGTGACCCAGATGGAGAGTACCATTAGCATATGGTGGTCCATCGTGCAATATAAATAATTCGCCTGGGTTTTCTTGGGAAAGGCGATCGTAAATTTGGTTATCTGACCAAAATTTCTGGATTTCCGGCTCTCGCTTGATGGCGTTAGCCCGCATATCAAATTTTGTCTGGGGGAGATTTACCGTATCTTTGTAGCTTCCAGGTTCTGTCACAGTATTGATAATAGAAGGATCTGAATTATATGATTATGAGCGATCGCTACCTAGGTGTTCAACCTGGGCAACTTATATCTTAATGAGGCGAGAGTCTTCCCCACCTCCCACAAAAGAGTCAAATATTCCTATGGTAATGCGAAATTAGCAGAGGCGGAGTATTCTATTTTTGATGCAATACCCTAGAAGGGTATCGCTACACGGACAAAGCCCACCTTCGTGGGCTAAGAGGGTTTTATAGCCCACGTAGGTGGGCTTGGTTCGTATAGCCCCAGGCTTTAGCCTGAGGGTTTTTTGGAAAAATGGGATGCTCCCTGCTGTTTGTATAGTCCCAGGCTTTAGCATGAGGGTTAATTAACGGCTTTTTTCCGTAGATACCCATAATGATTTTAGTTACAATACAGCAAATACTGCTGCTTTGGGGTTAATTCCAACTAGAGCTACTGTATATGTCAGTAATGCTGGAATTTAGTTCCATTAAATGTGGTGAGAAGAAATTTCTGAGTTGGAATATGAAAATCTTGATTTTGGCAGCAATTCCCAACGGTGGTTTACGCTTGGATCAGGAAATACGAGAAATTGGAGAAGCTATCCGCAGAGCAAATAAACGGCATTTATTTGATATTAGGACAGCAAATGCTGTTCGTCCCCAGGATATTCGCCGTGCAATTGCAGAGGAAAAACCTGAAATCGTCCATTTTTGCGGACACGGCTTGGAAGATGGCAGTTTACTGCTGGAGGATGATGGAGGACACAACAAATATGTCTCACCAGAAGGGCTGGCAGCACTTTTTCAGTTGCACATGAATTATGTCAACTGTGTAGTGCTAAATGCTTGTTACTCCGCCAAAACTGCGGCAGCTATTAGTAAATACATTAATTATACAATTGGCATGAATCAGCCAGTTGGAGATTCAATTGCAATCAAATTTGCTCAGGGTTTTTATGATGGCTTAGGGTATGAGATAGAAGAGAATCAAGATATTTTTAAAAGGGGTTTTGATGAAGGTTTAGTTGCGATGAAAATGGAAAACTGCTCACAGGGAGCAATTCCAATTTTGTTGCAGAAAGTATCAGGAAGAAAGAACTCATCTCCATCAACGGAGTTAAGAACATTTGAATTTAATGTAGTTACTATTCGTAAAGACAATAAAGGCGAATGGATAACTCGCCGTGAGACGACACCAAGGCAAAATCAGTGTTTTACTCAACAGTTGAGCGATGGAATTGAACTAGAGATGGTAAAGATTCCCCGTGGTACTTTTAAAATGGGTAGTCTCACAACGGAAGAAGGTAGCGATGATTCTGAACGCCCCCAACACCAAGTAACAGTTCCATCCTTCTTCATGGGCAAATATCCCATCACGCAAGCGCAATGGCGAACATTGGCGAGGATTGTGCATCTCCAAGTTAATCGCCACTTAGATCCAGATCCCTCATACTTCAAAGGTGATAATCTTCCTGTAGAGCGTGTTTCCTGGTACGATGCAGTTGAATTTTGCGATCGCTTATCCCAATATACAGGAAAACAATATCGCCTCCCCAGTGAAGCCGAATGGGAATATGCCTGTCGTGCTGGTACTAGAACCCCTTTTCATTTTGGTGAGACTATTACCACTGATTTAGCTAACTACAATGACAATTATGGTTCAACAACAGATGTAGGCAGTTTTCCACCCAACGCTTTTGGTTTATACGATATGCATGGCAATGTGTGGGAATGGTGTCTTGATGATTGGCATTCTAACTATAAAGGTGCGCCTACAGATGGCAGTCCTTGGTTTGATAAGAATGATAATCTTTATCAAAAATCTGGGCTAGCCGTTCTGCGGGGCGGTTCGTGGATCTTCAATCCTGACTACTGCCGCTCGGCGTGCCGCCTCAACGATTTTGCGGGGCGCGACAACATCTACTACTATGTTGGTTTTCGTGTTGTTTGCGCGTTTGGGAGGACTCTCCAGTAGCCCTTTATACTTTATCTCTTTTCCCCTTTACACTTGTTCTTTTTCCCTTCTTGAGCGTAACGGAGTGGAGCGATCTAAAAATTTTTTTCAAATTAACCTATACATATAATTCACACTGTTGAAAAATATAATTTACCGCAGCAAATAAATTATCTAAATCTTGAATTACATACAAATTTTTATTTCTTGTAAAAACATCTGCCTTTAGCTTGCCAAACTGCCATACTTTCCCATTAGAAACAATCCCAAAAACATCATCATCAAAATTATCATTTATGCGCTGCACTGCTATCATTGACGCTAAACACTGACCCCAACCCTCTGCAAATTTATCTTGTTTCGCTTCCACTGTTAAAAAATAAGGCTTATCAAACACAACAGTACCGAGGGGATTTCGCTGAGTAACTATATAATCAGGAATGCCAGATAAATCTTCATCATAAATTAGTGTTTCATGGCTCCAAAGGGTTAATTTATGCCGGTAAGGTTTCCAAACTTCCTTTAAAACTGGATAAATTAAATTCTCACAAATAGCATCTTCTGAATTATCAACAACTCCATCGGTAAATAACAAATCTAACTCTTCTTTAAAGGAGTCTTTCACTGGAAATTCAACTTCCAGCATAAAGTTAGCTTGTACATACTTGATTTGGAATTTCTTGATAACTGTGCTGATATTTTTGTAATTGCTAAATGCCATTATGTTCACCTAGCTTGAAAATAGTTAAGAGTTAAGAGAATATCTTGAAAATAAGCTTACTCTGTCCTGACGAACATCCCTCTCCTTAATAAGGCTAAGGTGTACATAATAAGTTATCAAATTCCCAATATTCTCACCGAAAACCTCACCCTGTCCTGACGGACATCCCTCTCCTTAATAAGGAGAGGGAAAGATTTTTACGCAGTAAAAAGCGAGGGTGAGGTTTTTCATGCTTGGTTGTTTACAAACATTCATGAAAGACTATCTTGAAAAGAACCTCACCCTGTCCTGACGGACATCCCTCTCCTTAATAAGGAGAGGGAAAGATTTTTACGCAGTAAAAAGCGAGGGTGAGGTTTTTCATG